>JBATHN010000365.1:0-4737 GCA_049666885.1 Desulfobacterales bacterium | reverse complement strand
CGCAGAGACCGTGCTGATCACCTATTGTGAAGGCGAGTCCTGCGCTCTGTCAAAAAACCTGGCCGAAAAACTGTCTCTGGCCGGATTTGAAAACGTTTTTCATCTCGAGGACGGCTGGGGGCAGTGGAAGGAACGCAGATTGCCGATAGCAAGTGGGCAAGAGTGACGTCCTGCAACTCAGGGTCACGGTAAGAAATAATTCCACAAGATTGCGCCGGATTTTGGTTCGTCTACAAGGCACATCCAGCGTCGCATATCGAGATACGTGTCGGTGGATGTAACACGGTAGACGATCCAAAAGACAAGCAAGATGTGGAATTATTACTTGCTGGGGCCCTTAATCCGGAAACCTTCTCACGCCTTCGACAGTGCCGCCAAGCGATAAACCACCATCCCTGCCAGCCAGGCGGCATCTTCGGGTGACAGGTAGTCGCCGGCGGTTTCGTCGAAAAGGATACTGGCATCGGGCGGAAATTCATCGTCGCCCTGCCACAAAATCAAGCGCAGGGGCACTTTGGGAAAAACGGTGAAATCGAACCCCGCATCACCGGTATCAGCGGGCGTTCCATTCAGAAATCGAGCCAACTTCTTCACGGCGGCGGTGTTGTGGCCGAAGATGTTTTTCAGAGGGTCGATGGCCCGTTTGACAAAGGCGCTGTAGTAGAAACCGGCCCCGGGAATTTCGCGGTAGGCAATCCAGTTCCCACTCGGCTTCCGGTTGCTCTCGGACATGAGATAATGCAGAATCAGCACTTGTTCCTGGATCGGAACGTCAGCTGCCGCGTCGGCAATGTCCGAAAAATTAAAATCCGGTAAATCGACCCGGTAAACACGGTTCAAAAAGGGCACCCGTATGCGCTTTCCGGGCTCTCCTTCAAAACCGGATCTATTGATGGTGGCTTCGAGATCCTTCGCAACCAAGGTGGCGACGGCGATTCGGCGGGCCTGCTTGTAATCGTCGATGCGGGGCATGGTAAGACCTGTCGTCTAATCGGCTCCTGAATAAGAAGAGCCCCGGCCCGAAGGAGCGAGGCTCATTTTATTCAACGCCGTTATCAGCGGGCCTCGGGCCCGGTTCTCGGTTAAAACGGATACCCGCATCCGATTCAATCTGCTGACGCGCAACCCGATGACCGTTAGCTTTGCGTAACCTAATGTAGGTTTAAATTTCAAGCCAAGAGTCCGAATAGAGCGACTTGCCGAGAATAACATTCACGGTTTTGGCGTAATCCTGAAGTTCTTTCGGCAGGCTCGCGATATCCGGCTCGTTGCCGTCCATCATCCCGTAAATGAGATCGACGATGTCCTGGCGCTTGCCCTTGGCAATGTCTGCCAGCTGGATATCGAGCGGGTCTGCAATCACTGAAACCATGCCGCATTTTCCGAGCATGACCATGTACGTCTGGTTCAGTATCGGCCGCAGATGGTCCGGCGGTCCGTTGGAGATGTTGGACAGACCGCAAGTGCTCTTTGCACCCGGTGCGATGTCCGCCAGCATCTTCTGAAACTCCATCAGGCTGATCAATTGGGGTTGCTGAATGTTGACCGGAGTGACGATGCCGTCGACCCAGATTTTTTCATTCGGAATTCCGGCTTCATTGGCGAAGTACAGCAGTTCGACACACAACGCCGCCCGTTCGTTTTCATCCCGCGGCAGCCCCTCCGGCCCCCACATAAGGGCGATGAAGTCCGCACCGTGTTCGGCGGCGATCGGCACCATCTTTTCGTAGCGTTCGGCGCGCACCATGATCGAATTGATGATGTGGGACGTACCGCTCTTGACCGGTTTGATTACTTTGAGTGCCGCCTCGATGGCATCGATGTTCGATGTGTCCAGCGCCAGAGGGATGTCATCCACCACTTCCTGGACGGTCTGGACCACCCACGGCATCAGCTCGTGCCCGTCTTTCTTGGCCGGCCCCAGGTTGATATCGATGTAGTCCATGCCCTTTTCCCGCTGAAAAAGAGCTTCCTCCTGGATCGGTTTGGGGTCGCGTTCCTTGAACGCTTTACCGATCTTTCGTGAAATGACGTTTAAACTTTCGCCTATCAGCAGCATCGACTCTCCCTCCTATGTGGTATTTCTGAATTGTTCGACAAGCGGTTGAAGAACGGCCGTCGACCGTTCTTCAACCGGCAGTGCCAGTTATTGTTTGCCCTTGAGGAATCCGGAAATGTGGGCGGCTTCGCGCGGCCCAACGGTGACGTTCCAGCCCGGCAGTTCCTCCTCCATATCGCCGGCGATCGCGGCAGCGTATCCGGGGATGATAATCTTTTGGTGTTTAATTTTATCGGCGATGCCGCTCTTCTTGACGAAGGTTCCGACATCGTCGCCGGAAAATTTACCGGCAGCCCAGGCCGTCATGACCGACAGGCCTTCAGAGTCCTTAATCAGGAGCCAGGAGGGGACCCGGCTGCCCTCAATTTCCCCGGATACGATGAAATAGGTCAGAGCGAAATTAGTAGTGACCAGAACCGGCGAATTCTCATCCGGGTTGCCGATTTCGTAAATGCCTTCGGTCACCGTCATCGGACGCTGCGGGTCGGTATAGATGTTCAACCTTTCCAGCAGCAACGGGAAGAGACTCTCGCTCTTAAAATCCGAAAAGACGACGATCCCAGCGTACTTGCCGATGTAGACGGCGCCGAGCATCGTTTCGACATCTATATTGGAGGCCATCTCGCAGGGGAAGGTGATGGTCGGAAAGCCCACCGTGCGATTGGCATTTTTCAGCGCCGCCCGCCGGATTGCCACCTGGTCGGTAACGGACTGCTTGATCTCCCTGGAGCCCGGATCGAGAACCAGGTCCTTCAATCCCATTCCGGTCAATTTGTCCGAGAGGGGAAGCAAGGCTTCCACCGAATCGGCTTTGACGGCCAGGGGCAGATCGTTCTCCTTGGCCAAAGCGCCGAAGGCGTCGACATTAGCCGCGGTAGCGGCATACAGCAAGGGTCTCTTGAACTTGCAGGCCTCGACACCGGCCTTCATCACCTCGGGATCCTCGGTCATCAGGATCAGGTTGAATTCGGAGGTTTCGGCGATCGTTTTGGCTTTTGCGGCAAAGGCGGCCGCGTCACCGCCGACGTCCTTCAGCGCCACCAGTTCCGGACGCAGGTTCAGTCCGACCCGTTCGAACTGAAAGGCGTTCCAAACCTTCAGCTTGGCTTCAAGGTCGGCCTGCGAGATGTCCGAGCCGACCAGGGCGGCCAGGCCCGTCTTGTTGTAAAAGGTTTTTTCGTGACGGCTCAACACAAGTTCACCGCCGACGGTCAGTTTGCGGACGCCTTGCCCGATCACCACCGGACGAATGGGCGGCGCGGAAGCCTCGGCCAGTTGTTCGCGGGCTTCGTCAGATACATAGGGGCAGCTGTCGAGTTCAGCCTTGCCCGAAGCCAGGTTCATGGCAAATGCCAGGCAGGTGGGAACCCCGCATTCCTTGCAGTTGGTCTTCGGCAGGAGCTTGAAAATCTGAATACCGGTTAATGCCATTTTTTTCTCCTTCAGTCGAATTGGTCGAGTTGCCGGTTCCGGGTCGTGCACTGTGGCGGGCGGTCGAATATCTTCAACCGCCGCTCGCAGCGCGCAACACGCGACATGACAGGTGTATTTACTGGATCAACGGCTCCATGGAGAGGGCCGGGTGCCCCTTTTCCTGCAGGAAGGGCAGAATCTCTTCCTCTGTGAGCCCGACGGTCTCATCGGCGATCTTATCGATCAGGTCCGGAACACCCATTTCGGTTCCTCGCTTGATGATACGCTCCTTGATTTCCTCCTTCAGGCTCTTGGGCATCCAGACCATCCGCAGTAGGCCGCCGTCTCCGACGAGGAACTTGCCCTGGGTGATGTTGAACTTCGAGTGCCCGACGAAACCCGGCGAAGAGGCACCGCCGCCCATGACACCGGCCAGGGTGGTGAACTTCATACCGCAGGGGGTTTCCCCGGTGTAATCCCGGTGAACGGTCATGACCCCGTTACAGGCCGGCAGCATGGCTGCGATGCATTCGCAGCAACCGCAGGTAGTCATCGGATCGATCACCATCGAGTAGAAGTTATAGTGATCTATGGCCCCGCGGGAAGCTTTCCTGATGAACTCGTTGACGCCCTTCCATTGGCCCAGTTTCGAGTCGATGCACTCGCCCTTTTCGATCGGCTGGTTAGGGCCGGTGGGGTTGATCTCGAAGGAGGCCTTGCAATCCATCCAGTTGTAAGCACCGCAGAGACCGGTTCTCTCCGGGCTGACCGTGCAGACGTGCGTGGGCGCGAAAGACTGGCAGAGGGTGCAGGAGTAGTAAGTCTCCACGTCCTCGTCTCTCATCTTCTCCACCCGTTCGTCTCTGGTCTTGTATTCGCCCCGGGCGCGCTTGGTGAGCTCGTCGACTTTTTTCTTGTCGGTGATCAGGGTGACCTGAACCTTGTCGAGGATGTTGCCGAAATCCTGGTGGAACTTGGCATGCAGCACGACGCCGATATCTTTGATGGTGAACCCTTTTTCGATGGCCCCTTTGCCGACACGCACCCACGCGATGTCCCGCTGACCGATGTGCATCACGCCCTGGATATAATTGATTAAATGATGGATCTGGCGCTCGATGATCGGTTCGAAATCGGTCTGGAACTGACGACCGGCCACCTGAACGTAAATGCCGAGCGGCAGGGTCTCGCCTTCCTTGATGTCGGAGACATTCGGACCGTCGACGATCACCTTGCCGTCTTCGATCTCGTTCATCTCGGCCATC
>JBATHN010000364.1:0-2313 GCA_049666885.1 Desulfobacterales bacterium | reverse complement strand
AGTCCGCCCCCACCAGGTGCAGGATCTTCCACAGCGGCACCATCTCGTCGGGCTCGGTCACCGGCTCGCGCGAGTTCTGGTTCAGGAAAAACTCCGCCCCCTCCTTGTTGACCGGGGCCTGCATCTCAGCAAACTCGGGCTGACCCTCTTGGTACTCCTCCAGAACGTCTTCCACCACGAACTTGAAGTCCTCCTCGGTGGCGCCCATCGCGCTGCAGGTGTCGTTCCTGAGCGCCATGTCGCAGGAACCCAGGATCCCCTTGGGGCGCTTGTCCCTCGGCCAGGTCTTGCGCGCATTGAACACCAGCTGCGGGATGTCGATCTTCATCGGGCATACGTAGATGCACCGCTGGCACATGCTGCACATCCACACCCACGGCGTGGATGCCACCTCCTCGTCCATCCCCAGCGCCGCCATGCGCAGAAACTTGCGCGGGTCCATCCCCTCCAGGCCCGTCGCCGGGCACCCGGAGGAACACGCTCCGCAGGTCAGGCACAGGTTCAGGTTGCCACCCTCGGGCAGCAGGTCCTTGACCTTGTCGATGAAGGTGCTCTTCTTTTTTCCGCCAATCTTGATTGCTTCCTCGGCCATGATGGGCTCCTTAATTTTTGACGGTTGCCTTATCGTTCAACCGGTTGGGGCCGAGCGCCTTGATGTGCTCGGTCATTTCCTTGGCATAGGCGGCAAATGTCGGGCCTTCCCCGGAAGACAGGTTATACATTCTGACCCTGTCGCCTTCAATCCCGATCTCCTCCAGCAGCATGCGGACATGATTCACACGTTCCCGCGCCCTGAAATTGCCTTCGTTATAGTGGCACGTCCCTTCCAAGCACCCGACCACATAGGCACCGTCGGCGCCTTTTTGAATGGCTCGCAGCAGGTGGAGGACGTCTACTTTTCCGGAGCACGGCACCCGGATGATCTTCACGTTGGCGGGATAATCCAGTCGCATGGAACCTGCCAGGTCCGCGGCTGAGTATCCTCAGTAGTTACAGCAAAATGAAATAATCCTCGGTTCAAAGTCGGCCATTACATTCCTCCTGCCAAAAGGGCGTCAATTTTACAGATTATCTGTTCATCTTCATAAAAGCTCAATTGAATGGCCTGCCGGGGGCACACCCCGGCGCACACACCGCATCCGTGGCACAGGGCCTCGTCGATGTTGATGGCGCCCTCTGCAATGTTAAATTGCGGAACATCGAAGGGGCACGAACGGACACAGGTAAGGCATTTCACACAGTGTTCCGTGTCGACCTTGGCGGTGATGGCCGACAGCTTGATCTCATCCTTGGACAGAAACGTCGTCGCCCGGGACGCGGCGGCCTGGGCCTGGGCGATGGTTTCCGATATCAGCTTCGGACCGTGGGCCATTCCGCTCAGGAAAATACCTTCGCCGCCCATGTCCACGGGTCGGAGCTTTACGTGCGCTTCCATGAAAAAGCCTTCGGGATTGCGGTTCAGCTTCATGATGTTGCTGAGTTCCTCGGTGTCGGCGGCCACGACGCCGGCGCTTAACGCCAGAAGATCGCAGCGGATCTCCACGTTTTTTTGTAGAACGTGGTCTTTGACGGTTACCAGAACCTCCCCGGACGAGGATTCGGCCTGGGGGGGGTGGTCCTTGTCAAAACGGATGAAGATAACCCCCTGCTTGCGGGCTTCGGTGTAATAGTCCTCCAGCAGACCATAGGTGCGCATATCTCTGTAAAGCACGTACACCTGGGCGTCCGGATTGAGATTCTTGATCTCCAGGGCATTTTTGACGGCACTCTGGCAGCAGATGCGCGAACAGTTTTCGTTTTCCTCGTTGCGCGAGCCCACGCACTGGATCATTACGACACTGTCCAGGTCGGCTGCCCCCTTTTCCGCCAGGCGGTCGCTCAGTTCCACCTGGGTGACGACCCGCTCGTCCTGGCCGTACATAAACTCCTTAGGCCGATATTCTCCACCGCCGGTGGCCACGATGATCACCCCGTGATCGATCTTGCGGGTTCCGTTGCCCGATCCAACAGCCACCTCGGTTACGAAGTTGCCCTGGAACCCCTCGAACCCGGTGACCCGGGCATCGGTCAGGATTTCGATTTTTTCCTCGGAACCAACTTTTGCAATCAGCTGATCGAGATAGGCGAGAATGTCGGCCCCTTCGATGGTGTGGTGGAGCTTGCGCGCCATGCCGCCGAGTTCGGACGCCTTTTCAACGATCGTCGATTCGAATCCCTGTCCGGCCAAATCCAGCGCCGCGTTCATGCCGGCAATGCCACCGCCGACGACCAGGGCTTTTTTGTTTACCGGAATCACCTTCCCGTGCAGCGGTG
>JBATHN010000363.1:0-3251 GCA_049666885.1 Desulfobacterales bacterium | reverse complement strand
ATCAATTGGGTCTGACGCCTGTGGTGACAACCCTGCAGATAACTAGTTTCCATCCATAAATGGCCCTTTTCCGCAATTTCGGCGTCAATCGGCGGAATCGCTTGTGCGGCGTACACGAGTACGCCTCCGCGCAATTCCTTGATTTCCTTGAACTTGCAGAAAATTGCACATTTCTGGATCGGAAACTTACCAGTGCCCTTAATGAAACCGTGGATGAGCACTTACTAAAGAGAACGGCGATTGAACCATGCAGAACGTTCAGGATAAAAAAGTAGCAAACCGATGTCCGGTTTGCGGTTCAACCGTCACGTCGAAGTTTCTCGACATCCGCGGCGTGCCGGTATTCTGCAACGTTCTCCTGGACAGTCGCGAGGAGGCCCTGAAGGCGGCCATGGGAGACATCGACCTGGTTTTCTGCCGGCCTTGTGGGCATGTCTTCAACAGCGCTTTTGATCCCGTCCGGATGAGATACAGCCCACGGTACGAAAATTCATTGCATTACTCGCCGGCCTTCAGGGAATATGTCGGCGGTCTGGCGCGGAGACTGGTGTCCACCTATGATCTCCGGAATAACGACATTATCGAAATCGGCTGCGGAAAGGGCGACTTCCTGCGGCTCTTGGCCGATGCGGGAAACAACCGCTGTCTGGGATTTGATCCGAGTTTCGACCCGCACCGAAACGGACAGGGCACTCGATCGGAACGGTTTTCCGTCGTGCAGGACGAGTATACCGAGAAATATTCGGACTGCCCGGCCGATTTTATCGTTTGCCGCCAGGTGCTGGAGCACATTATCGACCCGAGGCGCTTTTTAAAGACGATCCGACGCGCCATTGGCGACAGGCCGCAGGCTGTGGTGTTCGTCGAAGTGCCGAACGTGATGTTCACCTTGAAGGATTTCGGCATCTGGGACCTGATTTACGAGCACTGCGGCTACTTCACGGAGTCGTCGCTGTGGCGCCTGTTCGTCGAAACCGGCTTCATCCCCCTGACCGTCTCAGAAGCCTTCGGCGGGCAATATCTTTGCATCGAAGCCAAACCCTCCTTTCAGCGGAAGAGATGTCAAACGGGTTCCGACCATCTTTCGATCGAGACGGTGGACAGCCATGTGAACGGATTTGCCGACCGCTACCGGCAACAGATTTCAAAATGGCGGAAGGTGATTGCAGAACTGCGGCGGTCGGGCACCAAGACCGTGATCTGGGGAGCCGGTTCAAAAGGCGTAACCTTTCTGAATGTTCTGAAGGTCGCGAGCGGGATCGAATCCGTCGTGGACGTCAATCCGCACAAGCGCGGGCATTACGTGCCGGGCACGGGCCAACAAGTCGTTTCACCGGATGACTTGTCCGGCATCGGCCCCGAGGTCATCATCACGATGAATCCCTTGTATACGGATGAA
The DNA here is from genome assembly GCA_049666885.1 of Desulfobacterales bacterium. Taxonomy (GTDB): domain Bacteria; phylum Desulfobacterota; class Desulfobacteria; order Desulfobacterales; family SG8-13; genus JARFQH01. Next base: position 1,852 of record JBATHN010000363.1, on the reverse strand, counting down.
ATCGAGAAGATGATCGATGACCGACAGCTCAGGAAAGATCGCCAATTGACCTTGATGCCGGTCGGTTCTTGCGATGCCTGAGGATGCATGCTATGACATCGCACTCAAAGCAATTCAACACCCGCGCAGGAGCAGTCATGGTGATGCAGATTAAAAGGTTAACCAGCAAACCGGCTAAACGGGCTCAACCGACAAAACGGGCTAAACCGGCAAAACCGACCTAACTGACCCAACTGTTTCCCGGAGGCGACTCATGGCCATCAGTAAAGAACTCCTCGACATTCTGGCTTGCCCGAAGTGCAAGGGAGATATCTATCTAAACGACACCGGCGACGGCTTGATCTGCGACCAATGCCGGTTGCTGTACGAAATCAGGGATGACATACCGATCATGCTGATCGAGGAAGCCAAGCCCCTCGATCGATGAGTCAGCCTCAGACGCCTCTTTTGGCCAAGCTCGTGATCGGACTTTTCATGCGGCAGCGGGAGTTGATCACCCCGGTCGCCGGTGATCTCACAGCGTGTTTCGGTGCCATCGACATGGTGAGTCCCTGGTTTGACTTTACTTATACCCATTACTATGCACCGGAAATGGGGACGCCTCTGTTCAGACGGATGCTGGTATTCAAAGATCTGATCCGGCAGCGAGATCTGGCTGATCTCAAACAGCAGACCAACGCCGTCGTACAGCGTTATGGTCGCGACGGCCGGCGAAGCGTCAATATCGATCCTGGTTACTTGCTTCGGGAACGGTTCGTACTGGCGACGGGAAAAAATTTTGCTCACCGGATCTACATCGGAAAAGGTATCTATGCCGACCTGACCCTGATCTATCGCAAGGGGGCATTCAAACCGCTCGCGTGGACCTACCCGGACTATGCCGACCGGTCGATGCGCGACTATCTGGAACAGGTGCGCAAAAAATACGTCGAAGATTTGACAATGCTGACAACTAAAACAGTTTAGCAAGGAAGATTTCGAGAAGGTAGTGAAAAAATGATCAAGAGCATGACCGCTTTTGCCAGAGGCGAGGCCGGAGACGCTCTCCGGTCGGTCGTTGTGGAGATCCGGTCCTACAACAGCCGCCACCTGGACCTCGTTTTGCGCCTGCCGTCTGCCTATGTCGGTCTGGAAGACAAGGTCAAGGCTCTGGTGGCCGCAGCCGTTGCCCGCGGCCGCGTCGAAGTGCGGTTGCAGATAGAGGCCAAAACCGAAGAGGCCATCGCCTTCGCCGTAAATGCGCCGCGGGCCATCGCTTTTTATCGGGCGCTCACGGAGCTCAAGAAACTAGTGAACATCGACGCACCGGTGACGCTCGAGCAGCTGGTCGGCATGGGCGACATGATCAAGCCCGCGGAAGGTGAAAACGACGTGTCATCCTTTTGGCCGCTGATCGAAGAGAGCCTTAGCCGGGCGCTGTCCGACCTGGACGCGATGCGCCGCCGGGAAGGCGAGTTTATCGCCGCCGACATCGGCCAGCGCATTGACGGCATCGCTCTCATCCTGGAACGGGTCGAAGCGGCTGCGAGCGATCTGCTGGAAAAATGCCGGGACCGCCTGCAGGAGCGTATTTCCGCCCTGACCGACGGCATCATCGCCATCGACGGTGACCGGATCATGCAGGAGGCGGCCATTTTGGCCGAAAAAAGCGACATCACCGAAGAAATCGTTCGCGCCGCCAGTCATCTCGCTCAATTCAGGTCTCTCATGCGGGCGCAAGAACCCGCCGGACGGAAATTGAACTTTTTGATGCAGGAACTCAACCGAGAATTCAACACCATCGGCTCCAAAACCGACACGTCGGCGATTGCCCACATGGTGGTCGACGTGAAGGCCGAATTGGAGAAGATCA
>JBATHN010000362.1:0-4252 GCA_049666885.1 Desulfobacterales bacterium | reverse complement strand
GGTTGATCCATCGACCAAGCTGTATACGGAATACCAGTGGGAAAATCTCGAAGACAACACCCGCAATGTGTCGGTCGTCGGGGCCGAGCGTCAGTGGGAGATGGGCGAGGGACTCAAGCTGTTGCTTTCCGGAGAGTACGGGTCAATCGCTGCGGAATCCGGGGACATCGATCGCTACGCGATCGCCGGTGGCGTCAATTATAGCCACCCGGCCGGCTTCAAGGCCGCCTCCCGCCAGGAATTCCGGAAGGAAGACGGTCTGGAGACCATCTTTCAGTTCCTGTCGAGCAACAACTTGGAGTTGAAGCTCAATCCGGACTTCACGCTGCTCGGCAAGCTGCGTTACAGCAACACCCGTAACACCGACACCGATGAAAAAGAGGCCGGCTTCAGTGAATACAGTCTCGGCCTGGCCTACCGGCCGGTGGCCTTCGACCGCTTCAACGCCCTGGCCAAGTATACCCTGCTCTCCGATGAGGGCCCGCGGCGGGCGGACGAACTGCTGCTCGCCGATACCCAAAGCCAGGTGGCCTCCATCGAATGGATCTTCGATGTCACCCGCAACCTGCAGTGGGTCGAGAAATTCGCTTACAAAATGGAATCCGAGACCGTGGGCGACCTGCCGCAGCAGGACACCCAAACGATGCTGTCGATCAGCCGTCTGAACTGGAACTTCTGGCGCAAATTCGGCCTGGGCCTGGAATACCGTCTTCTCACCCAGCTCGAACCCAAGAACAGTCAAAACGGCTGGTTGACCGAATTGATGTGGGAACCGCTCGATCACTTCCGGATCGGGGTCGGATACAACTTCACCGATTTTTCGGACAACGAGTTCGCGGAGAACGACCACTCGTACGGCGGTGCGTTCTTCCGGTTCCAGGTAACCTATTAACATCCGACGAGCATGAGATTGAAAAAAGATCAACATAGCTCGAAACCGACGGTGTTCAAGCGATTTAAAGCGCTGCTATCGTTTCTGGCGGAATCTGTTCTGACGATCCTGCTGGTGCTTAGTTTTTTTTCGGTTTTCCTTTATTCGCTGAACGCTATGTTCCCCGCCGGGGTCGGTCTAAGGTCTCTGGTAAACCAAAACACCCTTTCCAAAGCGGGATCAACGCCGGGCGCTCTCGGGGTGGAAAGGGGCGCCGTGGTGGCAGGGTCAATAAGAGAACTGGCCGCGACCGTAAGCCGGACACGAAACGACGTAAAGAGCAAAAAAGCGGCGTCTATCGCCTGGATGTCGGCCAAGGTCGGAAAACAGCTTTACGACCGGGATGCCGTTCAAACGCTCGACCAGGCGGAGGCTGATATTACTTTCGATGAAAACACGATTCTCGGCATGGGGCATAACTCTCTTCTGATCATCAAAAAGCAGACCCACGATCCGCTGTTTCTTGAAAAACGGTCCTTCATGGTGCTGGTGGATGGGGATCTGCGGGGTAAGATCGACGGGTCGAACCCCAATTCGGTTTTTCTCGACATCGGGACGCCCGCTGCAAGCATTCACACCAGGGGCGGCGCCGCTACAAAAAAAGCGCTGGACTTCAAAATTTCCGTCAACCCGGACAAATCATCCACGATAGCGGTTTACAGCGGTTCGGCCGAGGTTGAAGCCAATGGAAAAATGGTGACTGTGGGTGCCAACGAAGCAACGGTCGTGGCTATGGGACAGGTGCCTTTGAAACCGCGGGCAATCCCGACCGCCGTCTCTCTCGGTTCACCGTCGTCAGACCATTTGGTCGTATATCGGGACCTTCCGTCCCTTGTTCGGTTCGATTGGAAAGCCCAGCCGGATATCACAAGTTATCGTTTCCTGCTGGCCAGAGATTCCGACTTTCGTGAAATCATCACCGATGACACCTTCAAAAAGAACAGTTTCAGTCACGGCAACCTGGTCAAGGGCACTTACTTCTGGAAGGTCAGTGCCCGCTGCGAGTCGATTGAAGGCGATTTCAGCGAGACCCGGCAGTTCATCGTCAAGCAGGATAAAGAGCCGCCATCGTTGGAAGTTCAGTTTCCTGCCACGACGGTTTACGACAACCAATTTATTCTGGAAGGAAAAACCGAGCTGGACGCGAGGGTGTTCATCGGCGGTGTGCGGGTCGACACCGGCCGCGAGGGAAAGTTTTCCTACCCCCTCAAACTGCAGCCCGGCATGAATGTCATCGTCGTAGAGGCATTCGATATGGTCAATAATGCGGCCTACCGCTCAAAACGGGTGGTGAGCAAATAGTCGATATCAAGGAACCTGAAATGGGAAAACGCGTCAAGTTTTCGATACGCTTCAAAGTCCTGGTTATCCTGCTGCTGGTCGTGACCGCAGCGGTGAGCACCATCACTTTCACCATGGCGAACCTGTTTCACGCCGACAAGTCGCTCTACGTCCATGATTTAACTTCGGAAATGGCCATGCACACGGCGGCTGAAACACGGGCGCTTCTGGAGGGATACCAGCAGAACCTGCAGGTGTTTACGCGTTTGCTCTACGATCGGGATCTGAACCCCGAGCACAAAGGCAAGTTGGTCAAGGAGATGTTCAAGGATTTCAACGAATTTGTGGCGATTATCCTCTACAATGACGGGAAGGAGTTGACCAGCGTATATGATTCCCGCATCCTCGAAACCGCTGGGATCGCCAAAACCGGGCTCTCGGATTATTTCAAATCCCATCCGATCCCTTTTGACCAGGTGTTGATGGGGGATGTTTACATTGCCAATGCGACGATCAAGGAAAGCCTGCCGGCCTTCGTGTTGGCCCTGTCTCATCCAGCATCCGACAAAACGACCGATGACAGTGTGATAGCGGCCATCATCCGCTTGGACGGCCTTCAGCGGCTGGCCGAACGTTCCAAGGCCTTCACTACTTTCATTGCGGACTCCCAGGGAAATCCGCTGGCGCATTCCAATTTGCAGCAGGTCGTCAAGCGGAGAAAGATCGAATGGATTGCCGGGATCAAAGGACTCAAAGCCGCTCGGATGCACGGTTCGACCCATGATTATGTCGACCACGGAAGGGAGATGGTCGGCGGATTGGCGCACATCGGCATCAGAGATCTCCTGGCCGGTGTAGAGATTCCAAAGGCCGCCGCCTATCTGACCGCCCGGGAGTTACTTAAAAATCTGGTCTCGGTGGCACTGATTCTCCTCCTCGTCGCCGCGGTTTTCAGTCTGTTCAGTTCGCGCCTGCTGACCCGACCGCTCGAACGCCTGTTAGAGGCTACCAAAATCGTGGCCAGGGGTCAGTTCGACGTCAAGGTGACATCGCGTTCACGGGATGAAATCGGAGACCTGGCCGACTCCTTCAATCAGATGGCCTCTGAGCTGGAGCTGCGTGAAAAAGCGCTCAAAGATACTCAGGTCGCCCTCGTCCAGTCGGAGAAAATGGCCGCTTTCGGGCAACTGGGAGCCGGTATCGCGCATGAAGTCAAAAATCCGCTCGCCGGCATTCTCGGTTTGACCCAATTGTGTCTGCTCGAGGAAGAAAAGGAAACCACCCAGTTCAAAAATTTATCCCTGATAGAAAAGGAAACCAAGCGCTGCAAAACCATAATAGAAAATCTTTTAAAGTTTTCAAGGCAGGAAAAAGTGGCCTTTGACATGCTCGATGTCAACCGGGTGGCATTGGATACCATCGCCATCGTCAACCACCAGCTCGGTATCAATCAGATCAAGCTGCTTCAGGAACTCACGCCGGAACTTCCGCCGGTTTACGGCAACGCCAACCAGATTCAACAAGTATTGTTGAATCTAATGATTAATGCCCAGCAAGCGATGGCCGGCAGACCGGGCACAATAAAACTGGCGACCTCACGGCTGGATATGAAAATGATAAAAATACAAATTACCGATGACGGACCCGGGATTCCCGAAGATGTTCAGTCAAAAATTTTTGAACCCTTTTTTACGACAAAGCCGGTGGGCCAGGGAACCGGTTTGGGGTTGTCCGTCAGCTATGGCATCGTCAAAACCCACAAGGGCGATATCGATGTACAAAGTGAGCCGGGAAAAGGCAGCGTGTTCACGATCCTGTTGCCTGCGGCAGAGAAGGGCCGGCAAACGGTTCAGGCTGCCGACTTAGACGCGCCATCACCCCGACTGGCAAATGGATAAAAGCATTATATTTAAACAGGAAAAAAGAAATGTCTCTCGTAAAAGAAAATCGGATATTGGTTGTCGACGATGAAGAAGGTCTCCTTGAAGCCGTGTCACAGGTGTTGAAGCGTGGCGGCTATGCTGTTGCGACGGCATCGAG
>JBATHN010000361.1:0-7206 GCA_049666885.1 Desulfobacterales bacterium | reverse complement strand
GGCTAATGCTGTTCGAAATTTCTTCCCCTTGCGACTGATCACGCTTGGGGTTTGTAGGCAATATGGGCATGCCAGTTCCTTCAGTGGCACTTGCAGTCGGTGCGTTTTAAATATTTTGAATATCCAGATATTCTAGCAATTTTATGCCACGTAGGTCGGGCGTCTCAACGCCCAAATCTCCAACTCACTTTTTCGCAGGCCCTAAGCACGGTTCTGTTCTTTCCTTCGGGCGGTTTGAACGGCTTCCATTCCTTCCAATTGCTGGATGGTGTATATATGGATTACATGCGGTTGGTTTAAAAGGCACTTTGTCCCCAGTAAAACGCCGAACAAATCGGACCTGAAATGACGATCTAAATCTTTTCGGGTTTGCCACTCCGCGAGAAGGTTCAAAAGGTTTTTGTGTTCGATATCACAAGAGAGGGCATAACTCAGACAGCCTGCCTCCTTTTCCATTGACCCAATCATCGGGAGAAGCGTTTGTACCAACTCCTTCTGTTTTTCCAGAAGCACGTTCATTGCAATTTTAACGACGATCATTGCGACCACCTCCCGGCAATGCCGGCCTTTCAGATTATAGGATTTCGAACACTTAGCTTTTAGTTATGCAATTGTTTTGGGATCAAACATCACTTGTAAATGGCTCATTTTTCGGTCCTCTTTTTCAACTCTTCAAGCTTCGTCTGGGCCACATCTTACTTGTCCCGTATGGCTTCGATCGTTTTGCGATGCTCAATCTTCGCCACGGCCTTGGTTTGGTCCCCCTGTGGTGCATTTTTCGCCGCTGCCCTGGTTTGCTACCCTGACGACGTGGGTGTTACAGGAGGACTTTTCGCGAACCGGGTATTCGCACCTCGACCGAGTGTTCCTTCCGGTCGTCAATAAGGGGAATCGCCTGGTCGGGTTGCGCGACTCCGTCAACGGTCACACGCGCCCCGCCCTTGTCTTCGAGCGTTTGCAGGACCGCGATGTGGTAGATGGTCTCCCGATAGCGGTAGCGCATCTTGAACCCCTTCCAATCAGCAGGGAGGCACGGCGTAAAACGCAGCTTATCCACTTCAAGTCTGAACCCCAGGAGGGATTCCACGATCAACCGGTACATCCAGGCGGCCGAGCCCGTGTACCATGTCCAGCCGCCGCGGCCGGTATGCAGTGGTACCGCATAGACGTCGGCGGCAACGACGTATGGTTCCACTTTGTAGGTGGCTGTCTCTTCGGTCGATCTGGCATGGTTCACCGGGTTGATCATGGTAAAGAGTTCCCACGCGCGCCGGTTGTCCCCCAAACGAGCAAAGGCCATTGCTGCCCAGATGGCCGCATGCGTGTACTGCCCGCCGTTTTCTCTCACGCCGGGGACGTACCCTTTGATGTAGCCGGGATTGAGTGCCGACTTGTCGAAGGGCGGATCCAGAAGCTGGATCAGTCCATGCTCGCGGCGAACGAGGTGCTCATCCACGGCTTCCATGGCCTTACGCGAACGGTCATGATCTCCTGCACCCGAAAGAACGGACCAGCTCTGCGCAATCGAATCAATCTGGCATTCGGGGTTATCTGACGATCCAAGCGGCGAGCCGTCGTCGAAATAGGCGCGGCGGTACCACTCGCCGTCCCAGCCATGCTCTTCGATATTGTGACGCAGTTCGGACGCCTCCCTATGGCAGCGTTCAACGAAAGCTATGTCGCCGCGTGCGCCGGCGACCTCAGCGAAGCGCATGAGCACTTCATATAGGAAAAATCCCAACCAGACGCTTTCGCCTTTGCCGTGTTCGCCGACTAGGTTCAGGCCGTCGTTCCAGTCGCCGGAGCCGATAAGCGGCAGGCCGTGCTCACCGAACTTGAGGCCGTTCAGGATGGCTCGAACACAGTGATCGTAAAGACTCGCCGCCTCTCCAGAGCGCTCGGGCAGATCGTAATAAGAATCTTCATCCGCGTTTACCGGGCGGCCCTGGAGGAAGTGGATGGGTTCATCCAACACGCCGGTGTCACCGGTGGCGAGGACATAGCGGCACGTTGTGAACGGCAGCCAGAGGTAATCGTCCGAACAGTGAGTGCGCACACCCCGACCCGCTGGAGGATGCCACCAATGCTGCACATCTCCTTCCAGAAATTGACGGGCCGCGCACAGGAGCAAGTGCTCGCGCACGAGATGCGGCTTGACGTGGATGAGCGCCATCACGTCCTGCAACTGATCGCGAAACCCGAAGGCGCCCCCCGACTGGTAAGTTGCGCTGCGCGCCCAAAGGCGGCACGCCAGGGTCTGGTACAAGAGCCAGCCATTGGCCAGCACGTTGAGGGATTGGTCGGGTGTTTCCACGTGCAGCGCGTCGAAAGTATGCGCCCAGTGCTGCCATACCGATTCGAGTGCGCCACGCGCAGCAGTTGATCCTCGAAAGCGATTGACCAGATTTCCAGCGTCACTGGCATCGCGACCGACGCCGAGCCTGAAGATGATCTCTCGCTCTTGCCCGTCAGCTAGATCGAAGACTACCTGGATTGCGGCACAGGGATCCAGAGCAGCCCCCACCTTGCCGGAAAGGCGCGTTCGCTTCATCGCAGCCGGACTTTTCAGCGTACCGTTACGTCCCAGGAATTCAGTCCGATTGCCGGTTACGGTGCGAGTCGTATCGTCCACGTCGAAAAACGCCATCCGGTCGCGGAACTCCGTGTTATATGGGTTCCACGCAAACAGTGCGCCGCTATTCGGGTCAATTTTGGTGATCACGTGCAGGCTCGATTTCGGCCGCAGGTCGCCAAGGACCCATTCCGCGTATCCGGTAGCGGAGAGTCGACGTGATCGTTTCGACTCGTTGCGCACTTTGAGTACCATGAACTTGATCGGTGCATCCAGGGCCACGTAAACCTTCAACTCTGAGCGGATGCCGCGCTCGGTGTGCTCGAAGACGCTGTAGCCAAAGCCGTGCCGGGTGACGTAAGGCATCGCTCCGCGGCTGGGCAGCGGCGTCGGAGACCAGAAGTGGCCGCGCTCTTCATCACGGAGGTAAAACGCCTCTCCGCTCGAATCACCGACGGGATCGTTCCCCCAGGGAGTGAGACGGAACTCGTGGGCATTCTCGCCCCAGGTATAGGCAAGGCCGCTCTCTGAAATGACGGTGCCGAAGTGCGGGTTGGCCAGCACATTCACCCATGGCGCCGGCGTCACCTGCCTGTGTGCGGTAGTAATGACATACTCACGCCCATCCGGGGTGAATCCGCCCAGCCCGTTGTAGAACATCAGATCGTGGCGAGGCAATGCAGCCACTGCCAGGGGTTCGGAGCGGTGGGTTCGGGTCGGCGTAAGGAGCGGCACTGCAGCTTCCACCAGACTGCGCCGGTTGATCTGGTCCGCCAGCGACCCCCGGCTGTCGGTGATGATGGCGCAAGCGACCGTTTGGAAAAGGATGCGGTCCTCTTCCGATATCTGGTCGCCAGGTCTTAAGAAAATGCCGCCCGGCCGATCGATCACTTTGGCTTCGGTGCCGGCGGCGATAAGCCCCATGATTTGGTCGTGGAGGAGTTGCCGGTAACCGGCGTGGTCTTCGTTCCAGATCACCAGGTCCACCGCCAGTCCTTTTAGACGCCAGTAGGCGTGGGCCTGCACGAGTTGGCGCACCAGGTCGATATTGGCCGGGGCTTCAATCTGCAGCAGCACAATCGGCAAATCGCCGGAGATGGCGTATCCCCAGAGACCGGATTGCCCCCGGTGGTTCTTGATGAGGACGCTCGGGTCGGCTCGCAGCGAAGCATTGGCGTAGATGATCGAGCTGGCAAGGCGCCCATAGAGTTGCGCATCGGCCTCGGAGGCATTGAACTGGCGCAGCAGCACCTGTCCATGCGTCCATGCCAAATCAAAGACGCGATCCGCGAGACGCCGGTCCTGATATTTTTCCACCAGGCGTAAGGCTGCATCGCGGGTTTCACCGATGCCGGAGACCATGTTTATCGTTGCCGATTCTTCGGGATCCAGCGTAATCCGGTAGCGGATGGCGACAATCGGATCGAGCACGGAGCCCTCGCTGCCCGAGAGCGCCCCCGTAAAAAAGCCTTCAGCCCCGCTCAACGCCTGTGGATCGGCGACGGTGTTACCGCGGCCGATAAACTGCATGCGATCGGTCTCATAGGAGACTTCTCCGATCTCCGCCCCATGCACAGCCATCAGGTGCAGCATCCAGGGCGCCTGCTCGCCCTGGGATCGGGGCCGGCGCGTGCAGAGGATCGCTCGCTGCCGGCGGATGATCTCGGTTTGCACAAATAGATTGCTGAACGCCGGATGCAGTGCGTCCGCGGCAGGCGGCGCCAGAACCACTTCCGCATAACTGGTAACATCGATCGCGCGGCGCGTTCGTGCGCGGTTGGTGATGCGGACACGCCGCAGTTCGATGTCATCCTCGGGCGAAACAGCGATCTCGGTATGGGTGTCATAGTCGTGGTTGCGGCCGCGAAACTCGGCGCGCCCTTCCGAAAAGATGGCCTCAAAATGCTTCGATCGTTTGAGCGTCGGCTGATATGCGGCCGACCAGAACTCCCTGCTGGTCACGTCGCGGATATAACAGAACGTGCCCCAGTTGTCGCAGGTGCGGTCTTCGCGCCAACGGGTGATGGCCAGGTCCTTCCAGCGACTGTAACCGCCGCCGGCATTGGTGATCATCACGTGGTATCTGCCGTTCGAGAGCAACTGCACTTCCGGGTTCGGCGTGTCGGGGCTGCTGAAAACACGTATCGGCGTCTCCAGAGCGCCGGAAGCCATATGGTGCTCGGAGAGCTCGGTGGTATGCGCATAGAACGCTGTCGCCTTGGGGATTCGCTCCTGGAGCAACAGCATGGTCGCTTGGAACAAGGGATCCGACTCGAAGCGCTTCTGCATCGGGCGGTCCAGGAGCAGATGGGCCAAAGACAGGAGACTCATGCCCTGATGATGGGCCATGAAGGACCGAACCACGGCGCTCGATTGGCCGCGCGGCAGGCGCGAGGGAGTATAGTCGATCGCTTCGTAGAAGCCATACCGGGTTTCAAAGCCTTCGGCAGCGAGTCGCTCGAGGTTCAGACACGCCTCTTCGGGCGCCACCATCAGCGCCAGCGCCGAGGCATAGGGCGCAATCACCAGGTCTTCGGCGAGCCCGCGTTTGAGCCCCAGGCCCGGGACACCGAAGGCGCGGTATTGATAGTTGAGATGCACATCGATGGCATTGTAACCACATTCCGATATGCCCCACGGCACGGCACGCTTTTTTCCATACTCGACCTGCCTGGCCACAGCCGCCTTATAGGTCTGGTCGAGCAGCGTGTCTTCGAACGCCGGCATCACCAGGAGCGGCATCAGGTATTCGAACATCGAACCGCTCCACGAAAGCAGGATCGGTTCTCCACCGGCGATAGTGAGCAGACGACCCAGGGCGAACCAGCTCTCCTGCGGTAGTTGTCCCTGCGCAATCGCTACGAAACTGGAAAGCCTCGCTTCAGAAGCCAGAAGATCGTAGTAACTCGGGTCCCGGCGTCGCTCCGCGACGTTGTAGCCGATCGCCAGCAGATGACGCGCCTTGTCGTAAAGGAAGTCATACGCCATATCGGCCAATTCGCCGGATTGCCGCGCGAGGCGTTTGATGGCCGCAATCCTTTCTCTGGCGCGACGGCTTGCTTGGGTGATGAGCCGGTGGAACTCACCCAGCTGCTCGTTTTCCTCTGGGGTTGCTGCCGAGCCGAGGCGATCCTCGATGGCCGGCAGCCACTCCCCTTCATATCCGGCCAGTTCGTTCAGTGTGGGGATTTCATCGAGGCCGCCAAAGTCGTTTCGTCTGTCCGGAGAAGTCGGTGGCAGCAAGGTCCACGGCGTGAGAAACGTCAGCTCATCGAATGCGTCCTGGCATTGCCGGGCGAAGGCGCTGGCCCACCCGCTTGTCTGGCTTTCGGGGTCCGCGTCAAAACTACCCACCACCTCTACTGCAGATTTCGCCAGCCGGCCAAGGTACAGCCGTGCCGCTGCGAGCGTCGTTGGTCGGGAGACGGATACCGACGCCAGTTCCTTCTGGAGTTGACCGAGCTGGACTGGAGAGGCTTCTCCCGCAGCGTCCACGAGATTCCGCAGGGTGTCGCCGAGTCCGTCAAACCATCGCGCAGTTAGGATACGGCGTTCGGGAAGGGCGAGCAGACCCGGCCGCAAGGTCAACAGATGGCCCGCGAGATTCCCGCTGTCCACCGTCGAGATATAGTTCGGTGGCAGTGGTTTCAGAGACTGGGTGTCATACCAGTTGTAGAAGTGGCCTTGGTGGCGTTCCAATTTTTGCATCGCGCGGAACGTATTCCCCGTGCGTTCGATGAGTTGTCCGGCCGAAATATAGCCGAAGTCGTACGCGGACAAATTCGCCAGCAGCGCAATTCCCATGTTGGTCGGCGACGTGCGATGCGCGGCCGCTGCTACAGGAGGCTCTTGATAGTTATCCGGCGGCAGCCAATTATCTTCCGGGCCGACGAAAGTCTCGAAAAACGCCCAGGTTTTCCGGGAAAGCTTCCGCAGAAAGAGGATCTGATCCGCTGTCAGCTCTTCTCGCCGGCGCGCGCGCGGTCGACTGATCCACCAGGCGATGGCCGGAGAGACAAACCATAGTATTAGGATGGGCCCCGCTACGGCGAGCGCGGCCGGCCTCGAAAAGGCCAGATAAATTCCCGCCGCAGCGGCCAGGGCGGGGGCAAACCACATTGTCCGCCAGGTGGCGGCGAGGCCCGTGCGGCTTTGACGATCCGCATCGTTCGGCAGTTTCCACTCCAAGAGTCGTTTGTGGGTGACCCACATTCGCCAGACCGTGCGCACAATCGCATCCAGACTGAAGAAGGCCTCATAGGGGAGACAGGTGAGCGTAAAAGCCGCTTGAGCGGAGTGCTCGCCTGCCGAGCGCACCGTGACCGCAAGATGCTGACCCAGCCGCACATCGCCCGGTTTCTGAAACAGATCCAGAAAAGAGGCCATCCCGGGGGGGATCAGGATGGTTCCGATGACGGCGAGGGTCCATAGCCAGGGCGGGGACAAGACGGCCCAGCCGAGGAGCAACAAAAAGGTCAACGCCGCCGGTACGAGGCTCCGACGAAGATTATCGAAAATCTTCCAGCGGGATACCCCGGAGAGCGGATTCTTCCGGCGGTTTCCCTCGAGGTCGGGAACGCCCGGCAGCAGCCAGCGGGCAATTTGCCAATCCCCGCGAATCCAGCGGTGCCGAC
>JBATHN010000360.1:0-3642 GCA_049666885.1 Desulfobacterales bacterium | reverse complement strand
GTTTCCGGCTATCAAGCGGGTATTTGTGGAGGCGGAGGCGCGGGGCCGCAGATCCTAATGTGTGTCCGCCCATCAGTGCCCATCCACAGTTTCATTAAGGGCACTGATTAGTTTCCGATCCAGAAATCGCCATTTTCTGCAAGTTCAAGGAAATCAAGGAATTGCGCGGAGGCGTGCTCGTGTACGTCGCACAAGCGATTTCGCCGATTGACGCCGATCTGTCCCGAAGCAGGCGGGGAATTGCGGAAAAGGGCCATTTATGGACGGAAACTAACTCGCAAAGAGTGTTGTCGATGACGGCCACGAGATTCTCAATTTCCCGCATTTCTTTAGGGTCACGGTAAGAAATAATTCCAAAAGGTTGAGCCGGATTTGGGTTCGTCTTCAAGGCACATCCAGCGGCGCATATCGAGATACGTGTAGATGGATGTAACGCAGTAGACGGGCCAAAAGACAAGCAAGATGTGGAATTATTTTTTGCTGGGGCCCTTAGTAACCGCACATCGAAGTCAATCACACGAACCGCCAATTCATCCTCTCTCAAGCAAGTCGTTTTCACGATATGAACTTGACAGCCGAATTAGTGAAACTATTGTAATGGAGGTAGTTTAATACTCAATCGTTTGATATTAGTTGAATAACTCGGCACAGATTCGCAGATGACAAGCGCTCTGGCATTCTGTCCGAGAGCCTGTGTAACACTGGTACTGGCGGTCTATACGGTAAAAAGGAGGTAGCGCCGATGAAAGTTTTGATCGTTTTTTATTCAACCTATGGCCACGTTTACAAAATGGCGCAAGCGGTCGCGGAGGGCGCCAGAGAAGTCGCTGGCACGCAGGTCGAGCTGCGGCGTGTGCCGGAGACATTGCCTGCGGATGTTCTCCAGAAAATGGGTGCGGTTGATGCCCAAAAAGCGTTTGCCAATGTTCCGATATGCAAGGTCGAGGAACTGGCGTCGGCCGATGCGATTATTTTCGGCACACCCACCCGTTTCGGCAACATGTGCGGACAGATGCGGCAGTTCCTGGACGCCACCGGACAGCTTTGGTCACAGGGTGCTTTGGTGGGCAAGGTCGGCAGCGTTTTCGCCAGCACGGCCACGCAACACGGCGGCCAGGAATCCACCCTGCTCTCCTTCCACATTACCCTGCTGCACCAGGGTCTGGTCGTGGTCGGGTTGCCGTATGCTTTTCAGGGACAGATGCGAAACGATGAAATCACCGGCTGCTCGCCGTACGGAGCGACCACGATCGCGGGCACCCAAGGGGAACGGACGCCGAGCGAAAACGAACTGGCCGGTGCCCGCTTTCAGGGCAAACACGTAGCCGAAATTGCCGCCAAGCTGGCCAAATAATCATCCCGGCCGTAACGTCGTAACGGCGCATCGATTGGTCGATGCGCCGTTTATTCCCCTCAAAGCGTCTTTTTCTTCATGATCGCCAGCATCGTATCATCGACTTTGGCCATTCCGATGGCGCTGATTTTGCCCAGATTCCGAATCGTCTCTTCAGGGGTCTTGCCCACAAATCCTTCGGCCTCTGTAATGCCATGATTGTTCAGTGCCATGTAGGCCGACCGGATGGCCGAATCAGCGGAACTCACCACCTTCAGCGCACATCCAGCCTTCGCCCCGTCGCACAGCATGCCGCCGAGATCACTGATGAGATTGTTCACGGCAAAGGTGATCTTGCCCGTGTGGTTGCCTTTTTGCTGGTAGACGATGGCCACCGCAGCCCCGACGCCGGCGGCGATCGAGCAGCCGCACAGCGGTGACAGGTCGCCGGTAAAGCATTTGATGTAACTATTCATCAGATGAGACAGCGCGATGCTCCGCAGGATTTTTTTCTCTGGAACTTTAAGGTGGTTGCCGACCGTGTAGGGAACCAGAATCGCCACGATTCCCTGATTCCCACTGCCGCCGCTTGACATGACCGGCAAACTCATACCCGCCATGCGGGCATCTGAAGCCGACGCCACAAGGGTTTTGCTGGCGGTAAAAACATCGTCCTGCAAATATCCTTTTTTCGCCAGATCGGAGAGATAGTAGCCGACTTTCTTTATCTTGCTGCCCGCATCGGCCGCTCGCAGATTCATTTCAACGCCGCGCTTGATGTATTGATAGTCGGACTGGTCCATCCCCGCAGCCAAATCGACCAGGTCATTGATGCTCAGTTTTTTGAGTATCTTTTTGTAGGCCATCCTGGTTTTAGAGCGGCCTTTCGATTTCGCGTCGAAAACCGTCCGTTCATTCTTTTCCACCCGCACGAGGTTGGTGTGCCCATGTTCGATCACGACCCTGGCTGATTCGCCACGGGCTTTGATGCGGACATTAATGTAAAGGTCGGTCCGGGTCGGATCATAGAGTATGGTCGCCTTTCCGGCCTTGATAATGTCGGCCGCCCGACGGATCATCTTCTTTTGAACGCCTTGAAGGATCTCCATTTTGAGTTCCGGCTTTTTGACCAGCGCACCGAGAACTCCGGCAATCAGATTGCCCCTCTGACCGTTGGTGTTGGGCACTGTGACGGCCATGCCGTTTTTGTAAACCCCCGGATCGACGGTGATGACGATCTTTTCGAGGTCGCCGTCGATTTCGTTGGCGGCAACACTGGCGGCATAGGCCACCGCTATCGGTTCAGTGCATCCCAGAGCGGGAAAAACCTCGTTTTTGAGTACTTCCTTGAGAATGTTCACCGGTGCCGCTTTCATTCTTGACGCTAAGGGTTCACGAAAAAATAAGTTCGCCATTTTGGGCGTTGAGGCGCCCGCCTGGCAAGGCGCGAAAACGCAGGGATATCTGGATATTCCGAGTTTTCGCAACGCAGCCAGACGGGATGCATCGGCGTCTTAAATGTGACGTTATTTTTGAGTGAGCCCTAAGCCGCCCTTTTGTTCTTGCCTCTGGAACCGCGCTGCATGTGGCGCTTTTGAGCCGACAGCACGGCTTTGCGCATGCGCACGGCCCGGGGGGTCACCTCCACCAGTTCATCCTCGCGAATAAAGCTGATGGCCTGCTCGAGGGTCGGTGGTTTGATCGGTGACAGGATGACGTTTTCGTCCTTGCCGGCGGCGCGCATGTTGGAAAGTTTCTTTTCCTTGCAGGGGTTGACGTCGATGTCCTCGCCACGATTGTGCTCGCCCACGATCATGCCCTCGTAAACCGGATCCCCCGGCACAACGAAGAGGCGGCCGCGGGGTTCAAGATTGAACAGGGCATAGGGAACGGCAGTACCGGTGCGGTCGGCCACGATAGAGCCGGTAAACCGGCTGGGGCACTCCCCCCGGAAGGGTTCGTAGCCGTCGAAGAGGGCGTGCATGATGCCGGTGCCGCGGGTGTCGGTCAGAAATTCGTCGCGGTATCCGATCAAGGCGCGGGCGGGTACCGAGAACTCGATTCGGACCCGGCCTTTGCCGTTGTTGACCAATTTGGTCATCTTGCCCTTGCGCAATGACAGTTTTTCAGTAACCACGCCGAGGAAGCGCTCCTCGCAGTCAACCAGCAGCCGTTCGATCGGCTCGAGTTTCAGGTTGCCTTCGTGGCGATAGATGACCTCGGGTCGGCCGACACAGAATTCAAAATCTTCGCGCCGCATGGTCTCGATGAGAATCGCCAATTGAAATTCTCCCCGGCCCTTGACCACG
>JBATHN010000359.1:0-2157 GCA_049666885.1 Desulfobacterales bacterium | reverse complement strand
AAAAAAAAGGACCACACGATTGGGTAATGCGTAAACAGGATAAAAAATATAGCCGCCGGGGTGAACAGCAGCCAACCATAAACATGCCGGGCGATTTTCGGATTCATGGCAGCAGTCTGTTAGGGTCCGGAGACGGTCATGTCTCCGGACCGTTAAGAGCATAACGGTTTATTTGTATTGTCTCAGGATGCGGTCGGCCCCTTTTTGGGCCTTGTCCAGGGCCTCTTTTGGTGTGGCGTTTCCGGTGAGCACCGACTGGATGGCGTCGTCCAGAAACTTCTTCACCCGGGCGGTCTCATGGGTCGAGAACTCCGCCACCGCGTATTTGAACTGATCGCGGGCAACGGTGGCCGCAGGAAATTCGGCGACGTAGGTTTTGAGCAGATCGGTTTCATAGGCGGCAGGACCCGTGGCGACATAACCCGTGCCAATTGACCATTTGGCCGTGTTGATGGGTGCGGTCATGAACTTGACGAACTTGAGCACGGCGGCGCGCTCCTCCGGGGAAGTACTCTTGAAAATGTAAAAATTGCCTCCGCCGGTCGGGCTTCCACGTCGCTTTTTTGCCGGGAGCATGGCGACACCGAAATCGAACTTGGCATTGTCACGAACCGGCGTCAGATTGCCTGTCGTGTGCCACATCATCGCGGTTGCGCCGCCCAGAAACTGTTGCCGAAGAGTGCCCCAGTCGGTGCTTCCCTTGGGCATGATTTCGTCCTTGTAGGCCAGGTCATGCCAAAACTGGAGGGCTTCCACGGATTCCGGGCTGTTGAAGTATACTTCGTTGCCGTCCTTGTTCATCAGCTCCAGGCCGTTTTGGATCGCCAGGCACTGGAACATCCAGTAGGGATAGCCGGTGGAAGGGATGCTCAGACCCCAGCGGGTTACTTGACCGTTAGCGTCGCGCTTAACCAGCTTCTTACCCATGGATGCCAGTTCATCCCAGGTGGCCGGCGGTTTGTCGGGATCAAGTCCTGCTTCCCGAAACGCGTCCTTGTTGTAGTACATCACGATCGTCGAACGCTGAAAGGGGATTCCGTAAGTCTTGCCTCCGACCACGCTGTTGGCCATCAGTGCCGGATAAAAGCTTTTAAGCCACTGGCGTTCCTCGTCGTTTTGTACGACGTCTTCCCAGGGCAGGATGATATTTTCATCCAGCAAATCGAAGACGTCGATTGAAAACAGCACCGACATTTGAACGCGCTCGCCGGCCTTCAAGGCCGCCAGGCACTTGGTCCGGGTGTCGTCGTAGTTGCCGTAATAAACGGCCTTGACCTTGATGCCCGCGTTCTGGCTTTCGAAATCCTGAATCAGTCCGTTGATGATTTCATAGGGTTTTCCACCTACAGCAATGGGATAGAACATGGTCATGTCGATCTCGCCGGCTACGGCGGTTCCCGTTGCCAGCATGATCAACGCCACTGCCAACAGCATCGTCCTCGATTTCCATTTGCGCATGGCGACCTCCTTTTTCCTTCACTCTTGGGTTGGGTTGAGACCTGACGTGCCTGCAGCTCAAGATACCACAAGCACGTGAGGAAGCTCCTCGAGGCGCTCTTCCGTATGCGCATCGAAGAGACATAGCGTCTTCGGCTCCCATGTCAACTGCACTTGCGTGCCCTGAGAAATAGTATGCATCCCGCGGGTTCGCACGACGATTTCCTTGCCGTCGATTTCACAGGAAATGAACGTGTCCGAGCCCAGATATTCATACCCGGTGACCACGGCCGGATGCCCTTTGTCGACCAGGCGGACATTCTCGGGCCGGATGCCCAGTTTGAAGCGGCTGCCCTGGACACCGGGAAACAAAACCGGCCCGTCGGGTTGGAGAGCGGCACCGTCGGCAGTGTCGTACAAAGGCAGGATGTTCATTGGCGGTGTGCCGATGAACCGGGCGACGAAGATGTTGGCGGGCCGTTCGTAGAAACTCTCGGGTACGTCGTCCTGGATGATGCGGCCCTCGCGCATCAGTACGATGCGATCCGCCATGGTCATGGCCTCGACCTGATCGTGGGTGACATAGACCATGCTGATGCCCAGCCGTCGCTGCAGCGAACAAATCTCCCTGCGCATGGAATTGCGCAGCTTTGCGTCGAGATTCGAGAGGGGTTCGTCCATCAGCGTCACCGGTTTTTCGGCGATGATGGCCCGGCCCAG
>JBATHN010000358.1:0-8590 GCA_049666885.1 Desulfobacterales bacterium | reverse complement strand
AGACGCTACGGGGCGCCGGAAGGGCCCCCACTGACCCTTTACGGGAACTCCTAAAATTTCCGACAGCCCTTGAATTATCTTGGTGCCGGAACAATATTCGAACAGGGTGCGAGGCTTAGGGTGCAAGGTTCAGAGTTCAGAGGTTATAACCTGCTTTTATATTTAACACTCATGAACGCTTGGGCCACTGCGGTACATCAAAATGACGCGCTTGAGCCCGGATGAGCGGTTGTGCCCGTTGAGCCGGTTTAGCCAGTTGAGCCCGGAAGAGCGATTTAGAAAAGCGGCTGACTGTCTGAGTCGCTTACGGGGTCTTAGACCGGACCCTATGCCGATGCCGCTTGGAAGGCACGACCTTCAAGCTGCATCCGAACTCATTATTCGAAGACGGGACTGGCCCGGGCTTAGAACCCGTTGGCGGCGAGTTTCAGCCGTCTTTAGAAACCGTTCATCCGGGCGGAGGTGCCCACCTTTTTTCCGTATTACATTCTATTTTCGTGTTAAATTTGTATATGAGCACCACCGCTGGCCGATGAACGTCCAGTTTGATCGCAAAAGAAACTTAGGTGTAGTTTCATAAGAGGGTTTGCCGGAATCCCTATCCGGCCCGACAAAAAATCGGGGCAAGGCTATGCGGCGGCATAGGCCACACACTTCACCTCCACCAGAGCACCCTTGGGCAGCGCGCTCACTTCGACAACGGCCCGAGCCGGGCGGTGGCCGGTAAAGAATTCCTCATATATCCGGTTGAATTCGGCAAACTTGCCCATGTCGGTCAGGAAGACATCGACGGCCGCGACCTCATCGAGCGTGCAGCCTGCGGCAACCACGATCTGTTTGAGATTTTGAAGGGCCTGCCGGGCTTGGGAGGCGAGATCGGTGCCGGCCAATTCACCGGTTTTCGGATTCAGGCCGAGCTGACCGCTGACAAACCGCAGCGGTCCGGCGACAATAGCCTGGACATAGGGGCCGATGGCGGCCGGCGCCTGGTCGGTCTGGACGGTTTTCAGTACCATGCGTTCCTCCTTTTCTGCCGTCGGTACGCCAGCGGCAGACGCGCTCTGATCGGTCTGGTGCGGTGACGGCGGTGGCGGGTGGTTGGAATGTGGTGATTCGTGCTTATGATAGTTAAACTTTTAGTCCGACAAAAAACTGCCATGTCATTATAACGAGTCGGTGTTTTGGACAAGAGAAAAACGCTCTTGACGCCGCATGGCCTATTTTCTAATCTTGTCTGATCCTTGAGGAGATCGATGTGAAACGTTACGTTGTCGGCATTTGCGGCGCCTCGGGCGTGGTTTACGGAATAACCCTGCTGAATCAACTGCTGCGCCTGCCGGTTGAGATCCACGTGATTATTTCAGCCGACGGCAGGAAGGTGATGGCGCATGAATTGAACTATAACGGCCAGCTGGACGAGTGCCTGAAATCCGCCGGCCGCCATATACACCACCAAGAAGCGCGCATTCGCGAGCACGACGCCGCAGATTTCTTTGCACCGCCTGCCAGCGGTTCTTTCAGGCACGACGGGATGGTGATCGTGCCTTGCACCGTCAAGACGCTGGCGGCCGTGGCGGCAGGGCTGGCGGAGAACCTGCTTACCCGGGCGGCCGACATCTGCCTGAAAGAGAGGCGGCCGCTGATCCTGGTGCCCCGAGAAACACCTTTCAGCGCGATTCACCTCGAGAACATGCTGCGATTGACCCGCGCCGGGGCAACGATTCTGCCGGCCGCACCGGGATTTTATTTCAGCCCGCAACATATCCAGGACCTGGTCGATTTCATTGTGGCCAGAATCCTCGCTCAACTGGGAATCGACCATCACATAACTGGAGCCTGGGGCGATGAAACGCTGGTTTAGGAACCTGACGGAATTCGTCCTGGCCCTCGAACGTGCCGGTGAATTGAAAACCATCACCAATCCGGTTTCCCATTACCTCGACATCAGCCGGTACACCGATGCGGAGTCCAAAAGTCCCAAGGGAGGCAAGGCGCTTTTCTTCAAAACCGTCAAAGGATCGCCCTTTCCCGCGGCCACCAATCTCTTCGGAAGCCCCAGACGGATCTGCATGGCGCTGGGCGTCGATAATCTCGACCAGCTCGGGGACCGGATCCGCCGGATGATCGAGATGTCGCCGCCGAAAAGTTTTAAGGACGTCCTGGGGCTGCTGCCCACTGCCTTGTCAGTTTCCCGCTTTTTTCCAAGGCGCAGCCGCGCCAAACGACCCCCTTGCCAAGAAGTGGTGTATACGGGTGAGGCCGTCGATCTGGGACTGCTGCCGGTGTTGCACTGCTGGCCTAAAGACGCCGGCCGTTTCATCACGTTACCGCTGGTTTTCACCCGCAGCCTTAAAACCGGCCGGCGGAACGTGGGCATGTATCGCCTGCAGGTATTCGATAAAATCACGACCGGCATGCACTGGCACATTCACAAGGACGGCTCCCACTATTACAATGAATATAGCCGCGCCGGCCGGCGTATGCCGGTTTCGGTGGCGATCGGAGCCGATCCAGCCACCATATATGCGGCCACGGCGCCGCTGCCCCGCAATGTGGATGAAATGATCCTTTCCGGGTTTATCCGCAACCAGCCGGTAGCGATGGCACGCTGTCTGACCAACGACCTCGAGGTGCCGGCCGAGGCCGAGTTCGTGCTCGAAGGCTACGTCGATCCCCACGAACTGAGGCGTGAGGGACCGTTCGGAGACCACACCGGATACTATTCGCTGGCCGACGACTATCCTGTTTTCCACGTGACGGCCCTGACCCACCGCCGATCTCCGGTTTATTGCGCCACTCTGGTCGGACGCCCGCCCATGGAAGACTGCTACCTGGCCAAGGCCACCGAACGGATGTTCCTGCCGCTGCTTCAGACCGCTTTCCCTGAAATTGTCGACTATTGGCTGCCGTGGGAAGGCGTTTTCCACAACATCGTCGTGGTGTCGATCGACAAGGAGTACACCGGCCATGCTCAAAAAGTCATGTACGGGCTCTGGGGTCAGGGGCAGATGAGCTTTTGCAAGGCCATATTAATCGTCGATAAGGACGTGGATCTTAAAAACCCGCCGGCAATCATGCGGCGTTTGCTGGAAAGCTTCGATGCTGGTTCGGATATCACGCTGGCCAAAGGGGTTTTGGACGTGCTCGATCACTCTTCTCCAACCGCCAACTTCGGTAATAAAATCGGTATCGATCTCACAGTGCGTTTCCCAGGAGAACCGCAGCGGAAGGTGACGGAGCGGCCTGAGCCGAAAGGTCTGCCGACAGAGCGCGAACTGCTGGAGAATATCCGGCGGCAGATTTCCGGTATCGGAGGGGTGCGACAAATTTCAGACCTTGACGGCGCACGGGAGAGGCCGGTCCTGCGCAATCGGGTGCTGTGCCTGAACATTGAACGGGATGCCCAGCTGGCGGGAAAGAAGTGTGCTCGGATTCTGCTCGACATGCCGGCGCTGATGCCTTATGCCATCATCGTGCTGTACGATGCCGGGGTCGATCTCGCCGACGGATCGCTGCTGCTTTGGAAAATGTTCAACAATGTCGATCCGGGGCGGGACCTTCATCTCCAGAATCAACGGCTGGTGATCGACGCCTGTAAAAAGGGCGTTGCCGATGGACATGTGCGGGAGTGGCCGGATGAACTCAGATTTGACTAATTAATGAGGAGACAAATTATGGATGTAAAGACTTTCACAGCAGATGAACTGTTTGGCTGGCTGACCGCCAAGGAAGATTTTCTTTTATTGGATGTTCGCAACGAAGTCGAATTCGGGCGCTTCAAGATCGAGGGGCCTTACCCGATCGACATGATCAACGTACCGTATATGGAATTTATTGAACATGAGCAGGAGAGTGTGGACCGCGTGCCACGGGAACGCAAGATTCGCATCGTCTGCGCTAAGGAGGGTTCGGCACAGTATGTCGGTGAGATATTGGTGAATCACGGATTTACGGATGTGGCCTCGATGCTTACCGGCATCAGGGCCTGGGGGAACCTGTTGGCACCGATTCGTGTGAACGACGGTGAAGGATATGAGCTTTACCAGTTTCGGCGTCCCGGGAAAGCGTCTTGCAGCTACGGCTTGGTTTACGGCAAGGAAATGATGCTTTTCGATCCGTCCAAGAGTGTGGGGGCCTATCAGCGCTTTGCCGAACAACGCGGTTGTGCCATCATCCGGACGTTTGAAACCCATCGCCAGGCGGACTACATCTCGGGCAGCCCAATGCTGGTAAAGGCTACGGGTGCACAAATGATGGCTCCCGGACCGGATTTCAAAGAGGCGCGTTTCCATTATACCCCGGCGGTTGACGGCGAGGTATACACCTTTGCCGGTGGTGGCCCCGAGGTAAAAGTTATGCACACGCCGGGCCACACCCCGGGCAGTACCTCCTATCTCGTGGATGGGAAATTTCTCATCTCCGGGGACACGGTGTTTATTCTCTCCATCGGTCGTCCTGACTTGGGCGGAATGGTGGAAGAATGGTCCAAGATGCTGTTCAATACCATGACGCAGAAGATCCGACCGCTCGATGATGGGATCATTGCTCTGCCCGGCCACTACATGGACTGGAAGGAGGCCGATGACAGGCTGGCCTTCATGGCGTCCATGGGGAAAATAAAAGCCGACAATTCTAATATTTACGGCATCGAGGATGAAAACGAATTTTTTAAGTTCATCAAGGAAAACATGCGGACCCAGCCGGAGGAATACGCCAAAATCCGCGAAATAAATGCCGGCCTGAGGGAAGTGGATGCGGAAGAGCAGGATATTCTCGACCTGGGGAAAAACGAGTGCGCCGCCAGCGCACAACCGCCGCGCTGATCCAAAATCAAGGCAGTACCCTGACCCCATCAGTTTAGGTCTTTGGCTCTGTAAAGTAAGTTATGGGGTCTGCATCGCCTTCCGGACGATATCCAGTAACGGCTCCTGCAGCGCACGCCACTTGGCGTGCAAGGCCTTGTTGCCGTGCCAGGTAAATTCAACCGCGTCGAAGTGTTCCGGAATGAGGTTCTCGCCGTCGACACCGTAGGTGGATTGCGGAGCGTACTCCACAAATATCATACGGTTCGGGTTGATGCCGAAGGCCTTTGCCACGCTGGTGGCGATGTGGCTGACACAGCTTCGAACCGACATCCGGCTTTCGGGAACATCGGATGCGACGACGATGTACGGCCGCAGGTGGGCCAGGCCTTTGTGACTCCCCTTTCTAAGGTCAATAATCCTCAGCCGGCACTTGCCGCTACCCAGACGGAGCAGTCCGCCGAATCCTTCCCAGGCGAATATGTCGTCATGGATGAGCATATAAGGCCTCTTTAGGTTTGGTTTTAACGGTTTTCACGAACTTCTGTTTTCAACAACCAGCGCTCCAGTGGTCCGCTACCGGCTGCTTCAGCCTCATGCGGCCCAGTACTCGGCATCAAGCCGTCAAATCCGAGGGCGGTCATCAGCGCGTCAGCTTACCGTAAATCCGCCACAGTTTTTCCGGTAGATCGACGACGTTGGCGATCACGTTGTGATGGATCTCACCGTATAGATCATCCAGTCGGCTGTCATCAGCCGTATCGATGTTGATGGTAATGGCGTGCACATGGATGTGTCGTGACCGCAGCTCGGAGATGGCGCGGCGGGTGTCCTCGACAGCATAGCGCTTCTTGTAACCGAGATCATTCGGAAAACCATCCCCTATCGTGATCAGCAACCGGACCCGCGACGTGACGGCGACAAATTGGGCGGCCGCATGCCGGATGGCGGCACCCATGCGGGTATTCCGCTGCGGCGCCATGGCGTCGATACGGTTCCGGATCAACCCGTTCATCGGTTCGGAAAAATCCTTGATGTGAAAGTAATCCACACCCAGGCGACCGTTGCCGGAAAAACCGGCGATGGCATAGACGTCTCCGACGACTTCCAGTGCTTCGCTGAAGAGGACGATCGCCTCTTTGGCCACATCCAGCACACGGACCACCGACCCGGCGACCGGGTTGGCCGTCGAACGCGACAAGTCCACGAGAAGCAGGACCGCCACATCTCTGTTGACCTTGAGGCGTTTGATGTACAGCCGCTCGGACGGTGTGATCCCGGCTTTTTTATCCAGAACGAAATCGAGCAGGGCCCGGTAGTCGAACGCATCGCCTTCGATCCATTGCCGGTAGAGCTTGAGTCCTTCAGGTTTGAGGAGTTCGAAAGCCGTTCGGATTCGTTTTACCAGTCCACGATGCCGTTGCAGGACGCGGCTGTAAAACCGGCTTTCGCTCCCTGTGACCGCGCGATCCCGCACACGGGTGTGCGCGGTCAGGTAATCGCCTAGGTTGCAATCCCATTCAGGGTGCCAAGTCACCGCTTGCACTTCGGTGTCATCGTCCGGAGGCACTGGATCGAACAGCTCCGGCAGATCTTGCGCCAGCTGAGCTGACAGTTCCTCAGGCGGCGTTGGCGTGCCGGGTTTAACGGGATCTGCAATTTTCGAAACGTTTTCCAACATGGCTGCAAGGTCATCGGCGCACACCTGTCCCTGATGGGCCTCGAGGTGTTTGCGCAGATCGGCCCGGTAGATATGGAAGCCTTTTTCGGCCAACCTCTCTTTGAGCGCCAGGGCTTTCTGATCCAGAGCCTGCCTGGCAGCATGCACCAAGTCGGGTCGCAGACGCCGGTCGAAAGGGGTCCGTAGCGGATGATAGGCTTGGTCGGTCAGCTGGTCGGGCGCGTGTTCGGTGAGGGTGTTCGCTACCTCCCGGTAGGATATAATGACCAACTCGCCGCTGCTTTCGACACTGCACTCCCCCGTTCCGATTCGGTCAACAAACCGCGCAAGCACGACCTTGACGAGGTAGCGCCGGACATCGACCCCACCGGTTGCCCAATTCGGCGGCAGCCCCAAGGCAATGACGGCATAGAGGTCGTCCATCAATCCGTGCGAAGGGCCGGCCTCACTCTGCAAAATCGGCAGAAAGGACCGGACCAGTCCCGGGTACCGGCGCCCGAGCATCCGCCTTATCCGGCCATGTTCGAACACCGTGAAAAGATCGGCAGCCAGTGCCGGCAGTTGAAAGAGATCCAAGAACCGCTCGAGGTCTGAAGCCATTGTGGTCGGCCGATCAGGGTCGAGCGGTATTCCCAAACCGTCAAGCGCGCTGCGGCAGTCGGGCGCCGCTTGGCAGCGGTCGAACAACCGTTGCAGGTCGAAATCGAAAGTGCCGAACTCGTGGTGACCGGATTCGAAACGTGCCAGACAGCGGTAGAGATCGGTGTTGGCCTTTTTCTGCCCGAAAAAAGCGATCTCTTCCGGCAGATAGATGAACCTGCCGTCAGTGCAGGTGGTGACAGCGGTTGCCGATACCGGGGATAGGCGACCGTCGGGGGCCGACAGCGGGCGTACCGAGACCTGAAGGCCGGTCCGGGCGCCGAGGTAGCGATTGAGCTGTGCCTCCAATTCGTGCAGGGAAACGGCAACCTGAAGTTCTGCAAACGTATCGCGGCCTTGCCGCGAATCGAGCGACAGGAAACTGGCGGCCGATGCTGGCCTTTGGCGTGTTTTGTCCAACGCAGCGGAAACAAAACGGTCGAGTGCCGCCGGGGTCAACAGCCGGAGACCCTTTTTCATCCCTTCCAGGAACGACTCGATGAAGTGCACGTCTGCACGCATCACCCGCAATAGCTGCTCCAGCTGCCAAACGCGCTTGGTCGGTGCGAATGAAAGCGCGGCTTGCGGCAGGTTAACGGAAAGGTGCTGGAACTGATTGTAGCTCAGATCCATGCCGAAGGCCGTTGACAGAAGCTTGAGAAACATGGCAGCCGAAGAGCGCTCACCGCGGTTGAGAAGCTGTGAGAGGGCTTTCAGCGGCGGCGTCAGGGTGTAGATACCCTTCGACTCCATTACACCCACGGCCACGGTGAAAAGCTGCAGCAGGTCCCGGCCCCCGACGATTAAAACGGGCACCAGGTGAATGGCCATCAATCGGCCGATCGTCGTTCCTCGGGCACCGGCGTTCCGCACCAGGCGGTGGTAGTTTTCGAGCACCGCGTGCTCGACCCGGGTCATCAGTTGAAGATAACCGGCTGCAATCGCTTGACCGAATACCATTTCTCGGGCCAGGCCCCAGAGGATATCGTCAACCAATAAGGCGGCGACAGCAGCGGAGACCTCTGGATCGAATCGTTCCAATTGCCTTTGAACGGTAGCAGCGAGATCCGGATCTAAAAGGTGCAGGGATTCGATCGGTTCCCTATGTTCCTGGTTAAGTGGCATGCAAGACAACCGGTGCCGTTTAAAACAGGTCGTCGATAAGATCGTTCATGGTTTCCTGGAGGTGTTTGTCGTCCGTTAATGGTCCGCAGATAGCAGCCCGGCAGGCTTCGCGCGCGGGAACACCGCCTCTGATCAGCTGGGCGGCATATATCAGGAGACGGGTGCTGGCGCCCTCGGTCAGACCCTGTTCCCTGATCCGGCGAATTTTATGCGCCAGTGCCACCAGCTGCCGGGCTGTCTCCGGAGCCACGCGGCCTTCGTGGGAAACAATGTCGGTCTCTTTTTGTTCCGTCGGATAGTCGATATCGATGGATACAAATCGCTGGCGGGTGCTCTGTTTCAG
>JBATHN010000357.1:0-2364 GCA_049666885.1 Desulfobacterales bacterium | reverse complement strand
GTTTCCGGCTATCAAGCGGGTATTTGTGGAGGCGGAGGCGCGGGGCCGCAGATCCTAATGTGTGTCCGCCCATCAGTGCCCATCCACAGTTTCATTAAGGGCACTGATTAGTTTCCGATCCAGAAATGCGCAATTTTCTGCAAGTTCAAGGAAATCAAGGAATTGCGCGGAGGCGTACTCGTGTACGCCACACAAGCGATTCCGCAGACCTGTCACGCCTTGGCGTGATTGACGCCGACCTGTCCCGAAGCAGGCGGGGAATTGCTGAAAAGGGCCATTTATGGACGGAAACTAAATAGCAACTTTAGGCCCATGCCGGCGTTCTCGCTCATTTGAAATCCTCAACGTAGCGGGCTACGCCTGCGGTTTCAAATTCGCTGCGGCCTTGGACTGAACCAAAATCTACAATTTCTGGACGGACACTGCTAAAACGGTTCCCTTCCTAAATGTTCGGTTTTGCGCAATGCACGCAATCGAGGATTTACCATGATATCCATCCTTGCCTACCTGATTCTCGCCCTGGCCGCGGGGGCGTGTCTGCCCACCCAAGCCGGAATCAACGCTCACCTGAACCTCTGGACCCGCTCGCCCGTGCTGGCGGCCGCCATATCCTTCGCGGTCGGGACTATGGCTCTGATCCTCTACGCTCTAGTCGGGCGGGTCCCCTTGCCGGCCGTCACCGGCCTGTCCGCTTACCCCTGGTGGATATGGAGCGGCGGTTTCCTGGGGGCTTTTTTCGTGGCGACAACGGTATTTTTAGCCCCCAAGTTGGGAGCAACCTCGATGCTGGCGTTCATCGTCGCCGGTCAGATGCTGGCATCGCTTGTGCTGGATCACTTCGGCCTGCTCGGCTATCCGGTCCAAACCGTCAACCTGTGGCGGTTGACCGGGGCGGTTATGGTCGCCGGAGGCGCCGTGCTCATCCGCTTCTTCTGAAAGCCAGGTGAATCGGAACGATTGCAAGGGGCTGAATGACCCTGCCTGTGATACGAACATGCGGAAATCGCCGGCTTAACGCCACTATAGGCTTTAAGATAACGAAAATGACATGGATGCACATAACAGGCTCCTGATCCTTTCCCGTAGTGCGGCGGTCTATGCCGACCTGATAAAAGACCTGCAGCTACCAGATCTCGAAATTGCCGCGTGCAAGACCGCCGGTGAGGCGTCCGCGCACGTGGACCGGTGCACCATTATCCTGGGCGAACCTTCCCGCATCGCCCGGGTGGTGGCGGGCGCAACGGTGCTGAAATGGGTTCAATCCACGTTTGCGGGCGTCGAGGAGCTCCTGCGCCCCGGCGCCAGGTCGGATTACGTCTTAACCGGCGTAAAGGGTGTCTTCGGGCCGTTCATGAGCGAATATGTCATGGGCTATCTTCTGGCCCTGGAGCGCCACTTTTTTACGGCATATCGGAATCAACAAGACCGGACCTGGCGGCGCCTGCCCTACAAAAGCCTCCGCGGTCGCCTGATCGGCATCTGCGGTCTCGGCTCCATCGGCCGGCATCTCGCACGGACGGCTGAACATTTCGGTTTGCGCGTATGGGGCTACAAGCGCACCGCGGAAACGGTCCCGGAGGCCGAACGGGTGTTTACCGGTCCCGGGTTCGACGAATTCCTGTCGCAGCCGGATTACATTGTGAACACGCTTCCCAGCACCCCGGCCACGGTTCGCCTTTTCGACGAAGCCGCATTCCGTGCCATGAAGACAACCGCCGTGTTGATCAACATCGGCCGGGGAGACGCCGTCGTCGAGGAAGCGCTGATT
This sequence comes from Desulfobacterales bacterium, assembly GCA_049666885.1. Taxonomy (GTDB): domain Bacteria; phylum Desulfobacterota; class Desulfobacteria; order Desulfobacterales; family SG8-13; genus JARFQH01. The sequence goes on along the minus strand of JBATHN010000357.1, from coordinate 596 downwards.
CGGGCGCTGAAACAAGGCAAGATCGGCGGAGCGGTCCTGGATGTCTTCGAAAAGGAACCGCTGCCGGAGGACAGCCCCCTTTGGACCCTTCCCGATGTTGTCATCACCCCCCACAACTCGGGTTTCAGTTTTCCGGCCGATGTCGTCGCGCTGTTTGCCGAAAACTACCGCCGGTTTTCAAAAGGCGAATCTCTACTGTATCGGGTCGATTTCGAGAGGGGATATTAGAACATGGAAATACGACTGCTCAGTTTACTGGAGGGAGCCCGCCGGGCGGCCGGAACGGTTGTCATCATCGATGTCTACCGGGCCTTTACAACAGCCGCCGTCGCGCTGCAGCGCGGGGCCGCACGTCTTCTGCTGGTCGACAGCCCTGAGGCTGCCTTCAAGCTGCGTCGCGAGGGCCGGGGCGAATTGTGCCTGGGAGAGGTCTCCGGCATCAAGGTGCCCGGCTTCGACTTCGGCAACTCGCCGTTCGAGCTTTCCCGGGCCGGAGTTCACGGCAAGACGTTGATCCAATCCACCAGTGCCGGCACCAAAGGCGTTGTCGCGGCCGGCAGGGCCGAGGCCCTCTTCGCCGCGGCGCTGGTCAACGC
>JBATHN010000356.1:0-1860 GCA_049666885.1 Desulfobacterales bacterium | reverse complement strand
TATTTTTGACATTGCCCAAAATACCTTGAATTGACCAAAAATTATAGGTTAAGAGACAAATAGCCAAAACCTATCTGGTATTTAATTGTATTTCCTGATTGTTAAGATAAGGTAACACACCAATCTGAAGGGCCTATTTTTGTGAGTTAGACATAATGTAGCTGATTTGTGGTTTAAACTTTTTCACCTGACCCGCGCCATGTTAGAAAGCCCGCATTGCTGCCTTCATAGCGAATTTCTTGATTTCATATCTACTGATGTCTATTAATATTACGTGCAATAGATTAAATTGTATAGTTCATGTTTGTTCCGTAAATCATTAACGCAGTATAATCCTATGCCAGAAGTTGGTTTTAAGCATAAACTCGCCGCCATCCTCAGTGCTGATGTAGTCGGTTACAGTCGTCTCATAGCGTACGACGAGGTATCGACTGTTCGAACCCTCAATCTCTATCGAGATGAAATGACAGCACTGGCAAGCAAATACGAAGGCCGCGTGGTGGACTTTTTTGGGGACAATATGTTGGCCGAGTTTCCAAGCGCGCTCGATGCAGTGAATTACACAATTCATATTCAGCGTTTATTAGAGCAATACAACGAGAAATTACCCCCTGAGCAACGGGTGGATTTTCGATTCGGTCTTGATTTAGGCGACATCATGATTGACGGAGAACATATCTATGGATGAAACCAAAATTTTTACTCAGCGAGTTTTCTAAATCTCAGCCTTACAAGAATTCTCAAGACCTGGAGAAATTAACATCAATGCTTAACAAAGCTGGTCTGTTGTAATTACGGAAAGCTTTGCTGATATTGGGCCAGATAACTGCGTAGGAGGGAAAATATGTTTCGCAAAAAAGGCACTGGTGTCTCACGACAACTTTTGGAAGGGATTGACATAACGACTTTGGTTCACGGCGATAAGACTCTGATGGGGCAGTTCAAATTGGCTAAGGGCGCCGTAATTCCCGCTCATTCGCATCCCCATGAACAGACCGGAATTATGATCTCCGGCAAGCTGCGCTTCGTTGTCGAGGGGGAGATTATGGATGTAGAAACAGGTGATAGCTGGTGCCTTCCTGGTATAGTCGAACATTCGGCAGAGGCGCTGGAGGATTCGGTGGTTATAGAGGTCTTCTCGCCGGTTCGCGAAGATTACCTGCCATGAATGAATAGGATTCTAAACGATGTCCCGAACACTATACGCAATATTTGTAGTCGCAACACTCCAAAGCCAAAGGTCCAAAACAGTCCCGGTGCATCTAACCCTGTTTTAATTTGATAATTGTTTTTGCAAAGATGACTGATGAACGCAAGGTACATTTCTTGGCATGGTCACGTAAGTTTTTATTAACTGGATTAATAGAAAGTCTCAACCATTGGCGTATGATTCCTAATTGGTTTTTCAGCTGTGGGCCCCAAGTTATCATTTCGCCGATTGTATGAGGATTACCAAACCTTATTTGTATAAACGATGTAAATTCGTATAGTTTGGATTGTGGCAAGCTGTACAGGTTTTGAAAAGCCAGGTTTTGTTAAGGTACTCTCTATAAATCACAAGCCACCATAATCAGTTGATAGATTGAGGGTTTGGCATGATATCACATTTATCCGGTTTGCTGGGAGATCACAACATATGGGGAGTGCTCTGATTCGTTATATCACCGGCTATCGGCAAGCTGTATTAAATTCTAAGAAGTCCTTTCGATAAGGGGTATTTTGATTGCATATTATGGAATCTATTGTACTGGATATAATGGATTCTGTCGTAAAACTGTTGTGTGGTCATTACATGACCTTGAGGTCGCTATGGTAATTCTCTTGTTCGTCGCTGGACTAATTTTCTTAATTGTCGGTGCG
>JBATHN010000355.1:0-10879 GCA_049666885.1 Desulfobacterales bacterium | reverse complement strand
CTTCCGGACGCTTCGGCGTTACGGGCGCCTACCTGGCCAGCGCCACGGACTTGCAGATCAAGATGGCCCAGGGGGCCAAGCCGGGCGAGGGCGGGCAGCTGCCCGGTTTCAAGGTCTACCCCTGGATCGCCAAGACCCGGCATTCGACACCCTATGTCGGCTTGATATCTCCGCCGCCGCACCACGACATCTATTCGATCGAGGACCTGGCTCAGCTCATCCACGACCTGAAGAACGCCAACCCGCGTGCACGGATCAACGTCAAACTGGTCTCGGAAGTGGGCGTCGGAACGGTCGCGGCCGGTGTCGCCAAAGGCAAGGCCGATTTGATCCTGATCAGCGGCGAATCGGGGGGGACCGGGGCCTCGCCCCAGGGCTCGATCCGCCACGCCGGACTGCCCTGGGAGCTGGGACTGGCCGAGGCGCAACAAACCCTGCTGTTGAACGGCCTGCGCAGTCGTGTGGTGCTGGAGTGCGACGGTCAGTTGAAAACAGCACGTGACGTGGCGGTCGCCAGCCTGCTCGGTGCCGAGGAGTTCGGCTTCGGCACGATCTCTCTGATTGCCCTTGGCTGCGTGATGATGCGGGTCTGCCACTTGAATACCTGCCCCGTCGGCATCGCCACCCAGAACCCGCAGTTGCGCAAGAAATTCGCCGGTAAACCCGAGCATGTAATCAACTTGATGCGGTTTATCGCCGAGGATCTTCGCAGGATAATGGCCACACTGGGTTTTCGCCGGGTAACCGAGATGGTCGGTCGGGTCGACAAACTGTCGGTCAGCCCGGCTGTCGATCATTGGAAAGCCCGGGGGCTCGATTTTTCCAGGATTCTCTTCCGCCCGGAACGGCCGGAAGCAACGCCCGACACCTGCCGGACCCAGAAACAAGACCACGGGCTCGACAAAGCCTTGGACCACGCCATGATCGAAAAGTGCCTGCCGGCGCTTGAAAACGGTTCGCGTGTGGAACTGGAACTGTCGGTTCGAAACATTCAGCGCACGGTCGGCACGCTGCTCAGCTACCAAATCTCCAGGCGACACGGCGATAAAGGCCTGCCCGAGGACACGATCGTTATCCGCGCCGACGGCAGTGCCGGACAGAGTTTCTGCGCCTTTGGTGCACCCGGGCTGACCGTTCATCTCCGCGGCGATGCCAACGACTATTTCGGCAAAGGACTCTCTGGTGCCAAGCTGACCGTCAGCCCTCCCAAGGGCAGCCGCTTTGCGGCGGAGGAAAACATCATCATCGGCAATGTCGCCCTGTACGGTGCGACCTCCGGTGAAGCTTACATCCGCGGTGTGGCCGGCGAGCGCTTCTGCGTGCGCAACAGCGGCGTGCGAGCCGTTGTGGAAGGTCTCGGCGATCACGGCTGCGAATACATGACCGGCGGAAGAGTTGTCGTTCTGGGGCCCACCGGCCGGAACTTCGCCGCCGGTATGAGCGGTGGGATCGCCTATGTTCTCGACGACGGCGGCGATTTCGGGCGCTGCCGCTGCAACCTGGAAATGGTCGACCTGGAAGAGGTCTCAAACGACGACCTCCCGGAGCTGAAGGAACTGATCGTAAGCCACTATCGTTACACACAGAGCACGGTCGCAGCAAGAGTCATCGCCAAATGGGATGAGACCCTTCTCCGATTCATCAAGGTCATCCCCGTCGACTACAAGCGCGCCTTAAGGGAAATGGCCGCCGACCGTCCTGTGAAGGAAGCGGTGTAGATAAAAGCAAAAAGCATGAGACCGCCGTCTCGAGTTCTGATGATAACAGCGAACGGGCTCAACCGGCTAAACGGACTCAACGGACATAACCGGGTCAACGGAGATCACATATGGGAAAACCGACTGGATTCATGGAATTTGAACGAGAACTGCCGGAAAAACGGCCGGTGAAAGACCGGGTCAAGGATTTCAGTGAAATCTACTGCCCTTTTCCGGAAGAAACCCTGAAAAGCCAAGCCGCACGGTGCATGGACTGCGGCGTGCCCACCTGCCATGCCGGTTGCCCGCTGGGAAATCGGGTGCCGGACTGGAACGACCGGGTCTACCATGGCCACTGGCGCAGCGCGCTCGACCAGCTGCACGAGACCAACAACTTTCCGGAATTCACCGGCCGACTTTGCCCGGCGCCGTGCGAGGAAGCCTGCGTGCTGTCCATCAACGAGCAGCCCGTGACCATCGAGCAGATCGAAAAGGAGATCATCGAACACGGGTTTGCAGAAGGCTGGGTACAGGCGCAACCGCCCCGCTACCGTACCGGTAAATCCATTGCCGTCATCGGTTCCGGCCCGGCCGGTCTCGCTTGTGCCCAGCAGTTGAACCGCGCCGGCCACGCGGTGTCGGTTTTGAACGCGACGATCGTATCGGTGGACTGCTGCGCTACGGCATACCGGATTTTAAATTAGAGAAGAAGGTTCTTGACCGGCGCCTGGCCCTGATGACGCAGGAAGGCATCGACTTCAGACCGGGTGTGCACATCGGGGTGGATCTGAGCACCGATGACCTGCGAGACTTTGATGCGGTTGTACTTTGCTGTGGCGCCACCCGGTCGCGGGACTTGATTGTCCCGGGCCGCGAGCTGAACGGTATCTATTTTGCGATGGACTTTCTGGGCCGGCAGAACCGGCTGGTCGCCGGCGACACCATTGCCCACCATGACGGCCTCAACGCCAAAGGTAAAGACGTGATCGTCATTGGCGGCGGAGACACGGGCAGCGACTGCATCGGGACCTGTAGCCGCCAACAGGCGAAATCGGTTACCAATTTCGAACTCATGCCCCAACCCGTGTTGGGAAGGCCGGACCATCAGCCCTGGCCTTTCTGGCCGATGAGACTGCGCACCAGCAGCTCGCATGAGGAGGGGTGCCGCCGCTACTGGAGCATATTGACGAAAAAGTTCGTCGGAAAAGCGGGGTGGGTAGAAAGACTTGTGACCGTCGATGTGGCGTATTCAGGCGGTGAATCGGAACGCCCCACCATGCGCGAGATTCCCGGTTCTGAGCGTGAATGGCCGGCCGATCTGGTTTTATTTGCCCTTGGCTTCAGCGGCCCCGAAACCGATACCGTGGTGACCCAATTCGACCTGCGCCTCGACGCGCGGGGCAATATTGAGACAGATTCAAACCACATGACAAGCCGATCGGCGGTTTTCGCCGCCGGAGACGCCCGCCGCGGTCAATCCTTGATCGTGTGGGCCATTGCCGAGGGACGCGAAGCGGCCAGATCCGTGGACACCTATCTCATGGGCCGATCGGCGCTGCCAACCAAGGGATGCTGCGATCTTCCCCGGGTGTAAAGCCGGTGATTGTGGAAGTTGATGGCGCCGACCCGTCCGTCTCTTTTCCGAGTTCCTATCTAGTGCCCATCCGCGGATTCATGAAGGGCACTGGTAAGTTTCCGATCTAGAAATGTGCAATTTTTCGCAAGTTCAAGGAAATCGGCGGCATTGCGCGGAGGCATACTGCTGTATGCCGCACAAGCGATTTCGCCGATTGACGCCGAAATTGCGGAAAAGGGCCTTTTATGGACGGAAACTATCTAAACCCGGCAACCCCAAGGTGGACACGATACCCACTAATGGTGATCGCAGCGGTCTTACACCGACTTTTTTCGGTAGTTGGCCTTGATACGGAACGTTGACCGGAACAGGGGACAACTATGCCGTGAGCATCTCGGCCCTATATCGGGGTATCTTTTTAGACGGATTTATGGCATATTATAGGACTCAAATGTATCAATGCATTGGCAAATCAAATGCCGGAGAGGAAGCGGGAAGAATGACGGATAAATGGCAAAACGATCTCAACTGTGCGATTGCTTGTGCGCGCTGTAAGAATTCACTGAAGGCCGATGATCGACGCATTCTCTCGGTCTACGACCACCAACCGATATGTGTAGACTGCAAGAAAAAAGAAGAAGAACGGGCCGACTACCCGGAAGTTTCTCAAAAAATGATCGGGACCTGCATGGCCGAAACGGAAGTCATGTACAGCGACCCGGGGGGATACTGCTTCTACCATTTCTACCCTTTTACATGCTGAGCGTCCAACGGGGAAACTGAACGTTTACAATGACACATCCTGTTTTGACTGCCGGTGCTCCAAGCTTTGATTTTTCCAGAAAGCGGGCGGAAGCACCACAACCGTAAAAGGGGTGGAATGAACAAGAAATCGACCCTCAGAAAAACCGATCGCCCCGCACCATCTTCTTCAAGCGATCCGGCCAGAGAGTTCGAACGCACCGTCGAGGCCCTTCACGTCAGTGAGGAAAAGTATCGCACCATCATCGACAATATCGAAGACGGGTATTACGAGGTCGATCTAAAGGGAAATTTTACCCTCTTCAACAGCGCCATGACACGCATCACCGGTTTCAGCCGCAACGAACTCTTGGGCATGAACAACCGGGATATGATGGACAAGTTCAACACCAAGCAGGTGTTCCGGGTTTTCAACCAGGTCTACCAGACCGGCCTGGCCACCAAGGCTTTCGATTGGCAGTTGATCCGCAAAGATGGGTCCCGGTGCACCCTGGAAGTATCGATATCCCCCAAAAAATCGATCGCCGGTGAGCCGGTCGGTTTCAGGGGGATTGCACGTGACGTCACGCAGCGTAAATTGATGGAGCAGGCACTGCGGGACAGCGAAGAAAAATACCGCATGATCATCGAGAACATCGAAGACGGTTATTATGAAGTCGACCTGGCTGGAAATTTCACTTTTTTCAACGACGCTTTGGCCCGCATCACCGGCTACGCCCGCAAAGATCTGATGGGCATGAACAACCGCGACATCATGGATGCATTCAATGCCAAACGCGTTTTTTCACTTTTCAATGGCGTTTACGACACCGGTCTGGCGACAAAGGCCTTCGATTGGGAGCTGATCCACAAAGACGGCTCCAAACGATACGTTGAGGTATCGGTCTCCTTGAAACGCGATTTGAAGGGACACCCGATCGGTTTCATGGGCATCGCCCGGGACATCACGGAGCGAAAGGAAACCGAAGAGTTGCTGCGGAAGAACGAAGAGAAGTTGCGTGGTAAAACCAGGAACCTCGAAGAAGTCAACACGGCGCTGACGGTGCTGCTGAAAAAACGCGAGGAAGACAAAAAAGACCTCGAACAAACCGTGCTGACCAATCTGAACGACATGGTCAAACCTTATTTGGAGAGGGTCAGGGCCCGGGCCAAGGATACAAAACAAAAAGACAACCTGGCGGTTTTGGAAGAGAATTTGAACGCGATAACATCACCGTTTTCGTATCGTTTGTCTTCCCGCTACCTCAACCTGACCTCATCTGAAATCGAAATAGCCAACCTTGTCAAACAGGGTAAGAGCACCAAGGATATCGCCGACCTGTTGAGTGTTTCCAGCAAGACAATCGAGGTTCATCGCCTCAACATCCGGAAGAAACTGGGATTGAACAACAAGAGGGCCAGTTTGAGAACCCACCTGTTATCGGTTCGCTGACGAAAGAACGTTATTGAGTGAGCCCTTAGTGGTTCTGTTCGTAAATACGGTGACGCACCGAGATGACCGAGGCGCCCGCACCGCAAGGCGCGAGAAGCGCGCATATCAAGCGTATGCGCGCGCCGAGCAACACGGGGCGGCGGGATGCATCAGCCATTGAATACCACCGTATATACGAATAGGGCCACTTAGTGCCCACCCTCGCTGAATGCCAGCCGGGCGGCGGCCAGGTCGAACATGGCGTGTCCGACGCTCTTGAAAATCACAGGCCCTTCTTCCGGCCGATGGTCTTCTATCGCTTCAGCCAGCGGCCGAACCCGGTCCCAGTCTACCCCCGCTTGAATGAAATCACCGGCCTCGGCCCGGACACCTTCCAGCGTATCGGCGAAAAGTCGGCTGCGCCGCACCAGGTCTGCCGGCAGTTCAGCCATTGTCGGTTTGAATGCGCCGACGGCCGCAACGAAGGCATCGGACCGCAGTTCTCCGCCGATGACCGGAGAAGCGCTGTTGGTGGCCGTAACGATGAGCGTCACGTCGTTCAGCACCGGTTCCGGATGCTGGAGGACCTGAACCCGCAGATCAAGAGTGCGGGCAAAGGCAGCCAGTTTTTCGGCATTTTCGCGAGTGCGAGAAGTAATGAAGACTTGCCGTACGGACAACACCTCTTTGAAGGCCTCGAGATGAGCACGGGCCTGGCTACCGGCACCCACGATGAGAAGCGGCCCCGCGGGATCGGGAGCCAAACGGCTGACCGCCAGGGCGCTTACGGCCGCCGTGCGCCGAGCGGTCACCGTTATCCCGTCCAGAATGCCTAAGCGCCGACCGTTGGCAGCGTCCATGACGATGACCTCGCCCTGTATGGTGGGCAGGCTCTCTTTCCGGTTCTCCGGGTGAACGGTCACCAGCTTGGTGATTGCGATGAGTCCATCTGAAGCCGGCATCAGCAAGAGAATGCCCTCGGCAGCGATCGACACCACCATCCGCTCCGGGGCGACAATTCGACCGGCCCGGTGCGCTTGGAGCATATCGACAATGGCATCGCAAAGGGCTGGGTAAGGCAAAGCCAGCCGGGTCTGCGCGGCATCGAAAATCCGTATAAAACTGGCGGATGGGTTCATCGGTTCTCGCCCCCTTCTTACAGGTTGATGCGGCCGCCCGATCACACGAGCAATGCCTCAATGGTTTGCTGTTCGGTTATCGAGCAACCCGACCGGATGCCGCCGTCTGCGACTGCGGCCCTTTTTCATTGTCTCTGAGCTGTTTCAGATCGAGCAGTTAGATCCGTTGGTTTCGCATGCGTCGCCTTTTTTTTTCAGGGGCCTTTAAATTTGACGACCGGGTACATTGGCTCTTGACATCTTGTTAAATAAAGATTAAAAAATTCAGTTAATTGTATACTTAATAGCTTTAGGCGCCAACGCGACAATGGTGTGCTGAACCTGGCAGATATCGATAGAACACCGTCACCGAAATTGCCATTTTTATATCATACCGGCGATTGCGATCAATGGTTCCCCTACCGAGCAGCACGCCGGCAACCACGGCGCGCACAAACCGGTGACATTTATCTAACCGGGGCAGGGTTCTATAAAATCGAGCGAAGATCGCACAATGTCAGACAAGGAAAAAAGAAAACACCCACGAGTACCGACCCACAACGTGGTGTCCTATATTTGTCTCGACGAGGACGGACACCAAATCGCCGAAGGAATGGGGACCACGGTTGACATCAGCCAGGGCGGCACCCTGCTCGAAACCAGCCGTCCGATCGAAGCCGAATATATTCTCCTGATGTCAATCGATCTGGACAACAACGTGGTCGAGACCAAAGGCAAGGTCGCCCATTCACGATCGGTGGGGCCCGGTAAATATTTGACCGGCATACAGTTTCTCGGAGAGCGCGAAGAAGTCACTAAGGTCGTCAAAAACTTCATCATCGACTACCACAGCCGTAAAAACAAGGGCGACTGAGACCGCATCTGTCTGCCCCATTTCTGGCCCCAACGCCCCGCGTCCTTCAAATTCGACCGCCCGCCCCTTATGGCGCGCCGTGCATTGCCGGTGAGATGAACCCGCCCTTTCAAAATCAGCGCAAAGACGGTTTCAGTCAAGCATGCTCCCATCAAGCGGTTCTCGATAAACCTCTGCATGGAGCCGGGTAACCGGATTTTAAAGTGGTCAACTGTTTGAGCGTTTTAGCGAGCATTGAACCGAACAATAAAGGCTTTGGCCGAATTCGGGATTTCGGAGTGTACGATTTATTTTTTTTTCGAAGCCTCAGCCATGTTCGGTTTTATGCTCGCTTCTGCGCGAGTTTTGAGCGCTTTAAAATCCGGTTACCCGGCGCAATCTATCCGATTCTTATTTTCACCGAGAATTTCTGGCGCTAATCGACCCACCTTGAGAATTAGTCATGATTGTGGTAGGATATACGCACTTTTGATGCACCGATAGTTTTTTCGGCCGGGCTGGTTGTGCAGTCGTGCCCCTCTAAAAAATCTCACGTTTATATTGTTACAGCGCCTGCTGCCCGCGGCCGTTAGCGGCAGGGCACCGATCGACCAATTGATTCCGGGCAGCGAGCACCGCATAGCAGATTGACTGTCGACTGTTACAGGGAGGCTGACATGCTCAAGATCTCATTCGCCGCGATTGCCCTTTTCTTCCTGCTGCAAGTACCGGCTCTGTCCGACAAAGTGTTTGTCTGGACAGACGATAAAGGCGTCAAGCATTTCAGCAACACCGGCCCTTCAGAGTCGACCGAAGAGTTTCAGCAGGAAAAGGAAGTACCGTCCGAATCGACTTCCGGAAACCTACCCGCGCGGAATATGACCGACCCGACGCAACAGTCGGAGACAAGTGCCGCCGATGAACAGACGACCGACCCCGCAGATTCTCAATCCGCCGAAACAGAAACGGACCCGGATGCCGACTATATCGAGGCCACTCGGCTCGATATGAGCGTTTTCCCGATCTCCCAAGGCGAACTCGTCCAACGTGAAAAATCCCTTGTGCACGATATGCAGCAACAGCTGGACCAACCGGATGTCGACCAGCAGCATCTGATCAATCGAGAAAAAAATCGCCTGATGCTCGCCATCCAGGACTTGGAAGAGGCACCGCTGGAAAAATACGGATCCCAGAAAAACAAGCGCAGGCAGGTAGGCTATTACAAATACCGCCTGGAAAAATTGCTGGCCGATCCGGATGAGTATTTCAAGTACCCGGGGTCGGAATCCGATTGACGAAAGGCCGTGCAGCAGTGGGTAGTCCGCCGGTTTTACCGGTGTTTAAGATGATCCCGTGCTGCTATGCCGCACAAGCTATTCCGCAGACCTGTCACGTCTTTAGTGTGATTGACGCCGACCTGTCCCGAAGCAGGCGGGGAATTGCGGAAAAGGGCCATTTATGGACGGAAACTAGATAGATTCAACCTCATTGCTGCGAAATCTCCCGCAGTGCCTTTTCAACATGCACCGGCGTGGGCACCAAGCCCTGAGTCACCATGATCTGTTCAGTTTGTTTCCAGGCCGCCGTATCGATAAAACCGATCGGAATGGCGGCATCGGGCTGGACCAGGCTTCTGGTAATGGCCAGCTCCTGCTGCAGGGTTTCGACCGACGAGTCCTTGTCGTAACGCCGCAGTGTTTCAACGGCCTGGTTCGCATTGTCAGGGTCCATGGCAGCCTGCCAGCCCCGCAGTAGGGCCGCGGTAAACCTGCGGACCAGTTGCGGTCGGCTTTCGATCATATCCCTGCTGGTGACCAAGGAATTGGCCACAAATCGTACGCCGTAGTCGGCGGGATTGAAAAACGCAAAAACATCACCGGAACCACGCAGTTTTTCCCCGAGGAAAACGGCCTGGGTATTGCGGTAGACCGGCCAGAAATTGACAATTTTCTGAATGAAAGGCGTGTAGTCGTAGCGCACGCTGTACAGTTTCACATCGGCCTCGGTGAGTCCCGCTTTGGCCAGCAGGGTCCTCAAAATGGTTTCGTCGTTGCCGCCAAACGTCACGCCGAGAACCTGACCTTCCAGATCAGCCAGTCGATTGATCTTGATTTTGTCCGCACGGTACATCCACTGCAATGGGTTGACCTGAAAGAACTGGGCGATCACCACTACTTCGGCACCCTTGGACAAGGCCCGAATCACTTGATCGGCCGAGGCCACTCCGAACTGCGCCCGTCCCAGTTCCAGTTCCCGGATGGCATCCCGTTCCGGCCCGCCCTCCTTGATGGTAACGGTCAGCCCCTCCTTGGTGAAAAGGTAGTGGCTGTCGGCATACAGGTCCCCCACGACGCTGGTGTTGAACAACCATTTCAACCGGTAGGTTATCGGCTCGTCAGCCGCACCCGATTGGGTGAAGCCGATCCAAAAAACCGTGGCCAGCAGAAGGGTGAATAGCTTATTGGTGAGCGAACTTTCGCGGCGATTGACGGCTTTCATTTTTCCTACCCCCAAAGTGCATATCCACCAATTATAGCGGACCCGCATAAGGCCCGCTCCACACATTGGACAGCCGGCCGCAAATTGAAACACCACGGCGGCCGCTTTTTACTTTGCGGCCCACCATTTCCTCACCGAATACCCGGTCAACTCCAGCAATCCCTGATACACCGAGAGGGTGATACCAATCAGAAAGAGCGCCACCAGGATTTTGGCCAAATTGCTCTGGTAGAGGGCGACCCGAATGCTGTAGCCGATACCGGCATTGGCGGCAATGAACTCAGCCACAATGGTGCCGGCCATCGCCAGGGTGGCGCTTCCGGCAATCACCGTGGTCAGCTTGTTCAGATTTTCAAAGGCACGGATCTTGACTTCCAATTGCCAGCGCATGCGGCCGGTTACCCTGTAAAAATGCTCGATGTCCACAACCGGTTCGGCCATGATGCCGATAACGGAAAGCAGCACCGGAAAATAGCAGATCATGGCCGCAATCAGCAGTCGGGTCAGCAGTCCGTCCCCCAAAAGAATGAAAATAATCGGTGCGATGGCCACAATCGGATAGGCCTGAACGTTGTAGGCCGCGACCTTGATGAACGATCCAAACCAGCTGGCCTGCCGGCCGGCGATCCCCACCAGCAAGGCGATGAATATCGATATGACCTGCCCGATGACCGCCACTGCCAGTGTGTTCAGGACATCGGAAAAATAGCGTCCGAATTCCTCGATACCGGTATGCCAGATGTCGACCGGGCCGGGAATCACGTAATCGGACAGATCCAGACCATACTTGATCAGGAGCAAGAAGGCGATGCCGATCGCATAGATGATCAGAAACTGGTATATCCGCCTATGAAGAAGCATTGACGATCTCCAGCATGGTCTGATCGAGCCTGCCCCTATCGATTTCGCGATCGATCCGGGCGTCCTGGCCGCGGATGACAATCGACTGCGGGTAACGTTCCG
>JBATHN010000354.1:0-1600 GCA_049666885.1 Desulfobacterales bacterium | reverse complement strand
TCGTTTACGGCTTCTATGCCTTGTTTATAGAAAACCCGTCACCGGGTAAACCAAAATTGGCCGCCTCCGGAAACAAGCTGGATACCTTCAACACATTCATCACCAATGTCGCCGCACTGGTCAAGGGCGGCGTTTCGGAAGAAGAGACTTACATCATCGATAAAATTCCGGTCAAATGGACCAAAGATCCTCTTTTGAACACCGGAAAAGAAGTCGCCTTCAAACCGGAAAAGGAAAAACTGGACGAGGTTAATAAGGGTAAAACCGCCCAGGAGCTTGGCATCGTCTATTCGGGCTTTTTAAACATGGGCAACCGAAATCTCGCCATCATCAATGGAATCGAATTCGAAAAAGGCGAAAAACTGCCCGCCAGCGGCCATATCGTCAAGGAGATCTATCCGAACAGGGTGGTTTTCGGAATGCAGGGCAGCAATAAGAAAATCACCGTTAAATTGGAAGAAATGCAATAGAGCAGCAGGGGAAAATGGCATCCTACGACAGAACCGATCAATTCTTGGTGCGTCTGACCAGCTTCTCGCTGGTGACCGTCCTTATTTTGGGCTGCACAACGCCTCCGCCTCCGTCGGAGAAGGGCATTTTCGAGGAATGGAAAGCCAGGGTGGCCGATTCCCAGGCGTATTCCCCGTCGCCTAAAAAACACGGACGGGAATCGATGGCAGGCGACCATCGAGGCGCAGCCGGCAAACCCGATGTTTTGAAACCGCCCCCGGAAAAGCCTCTGCCGTCCCGTAAAATCACCATGAAAATGAACGATATCGACGTACCGGTTTTGTTGCGAGCCCTGGCCCGGATCGCCAATCAGAATATCATGCTCAACGACAAGGTCACGGGCAAGATCAACATCAATATCACCGAAGCTCCCTGGGATCAGGTCTTTAAGAGCATTCTGCGCACCCAGGGACTGACCTATGCCTGGGAGGGGGACATCATCCGCGTCATGACGGTGCAGGACATGGAGACCGAACTGAAGCGGGAGGAACAGAGAAATGAACTCGACAAGGCAGAGCCGCTGACGACCGAAGTGGTCAAAATCAGCTACGCCAGCGCGGCCGGGCTGCGGGAAAATATGCAACAGTTCCTGTCGCTCGACAGAGAGGGAAAACCGTTGGGGTCGGTGCTGGTGGATGAACACACCAACTCCCTGATCATCCAGGCCATTCCCAGTGACCTGCGCCGCATGATTGCCGTGGTGGACCAGATCGACCGGCCGATCTCCCAGATTCTGATCCAGGCTTATATTGTCGAAACCAGCAACGACACGGCCAGGGCTCTTGGTGTGCAGTGGGGTGGGTTGGCCTACGGCACCTCGAACGGCAACAACATCTGGGTGGGACCAGACGGCGTCAATTTCGAGGACAGAAGGTCTATCAAAGACGAAAATGGCAACCCGATCGAAAATCTATGGCCCTTGGGAAATATTTCCAATTTCCCGGTACCCCTCCCGGACAACATCGGCTTGTCGCTGGGCTTCCTGTTTCAAAATGTCGGCCGAACCGCCCTGTCTCTGCAGCTGCAGGCCCTACAGCAAGAGGGTCGGCTCAACATTCTCTCGAGTCCCTCGATCACCACCCTGGAGAAC
>JBATHN010000353.1:0-4160 GCA_049666885.1 Desulfobacterales bacterium | reverse complement strand
AGGTAGGTTTGCACCCGTTGTCCCACCAAGTTGAGCCCCGAATGGATTCGGGCGGGATTGACCCGTTTCAGGATCTCGTCGAGGCGGCCGGAAATGTTTGAACGGCGCGAATGCCGCCGGGTCTGATGCGTGCGGCCGCACTGCTGTAGCCATCGAGAGCCGATGCCGCCGCGTTTTTCTCGTAAAATGTTATCGGCTCATAACTCCAGCCGGCGGCCAGGCGCTTTTCTTCTTTTACCAGTTTGACATAAGCCAGACCACCGAGCAACGGGGCCGACAGGCGCGTTTTCCACCCGAATTCCCGGCACATGTCTTTCAACAAGCGATCCATCTTCACGAACATCGATGCGTCTTTGCGGTAGTAGTGACGCATTGCCCAGACGGCGGCGGCATAGGAACACCTCAGGGGTTCGGCCTCGCGAGCAAAGCGGGCCCTGATCCGCCCATCCGGGTGATGCTTGTACTGCCGCCAGCCGGTCAGCAGGGTTCTTATCAGCCGCGCCAGGCTGGGGCCGTTGACCTCAAAATCCCGCCGAAAGGCATCCAGCAGAAACCTCTCCTCCCGTCCGTCTCGAATGTGTGGGTGGCGGTAATTGAACCGGTATTGTCCGTGGGCGTCGGCCGGGGAAAACGCCGCTTCGCTCAACAGCGAGCCGGCTTGCTTGTGCTGTTCATACAGGGCTGTCCCGGGATTCGGCGTATAGAGCATGAACTGGTGAAAATCCGTCTGGTGGCCGACGGCATGCTCGATGACACTGTCTATCGTATCGGGACGATGATGTTCGAGGCCGATGATTGAGGAGCCGAGGACGCGTAAGCCGTGCGCCTGCAGCCGTTTCACCAGTTCACGGGTGTCGACGTCTTCAAGCTTTCTGTAGCCGCTGCCCTCCCCCTCGATTCCCATCCAAACCCAGCCGATGCCGAGCCCCACGAGCTGTTCCATGGTGTAAGAGCAGATAACCCGCGCCGAACTGAAGACGCTCAACGACCAGCTTTTGTTATGAGTCTGCATCAACTCCAGCAGCCTGAGTGCCCGCTTGCGGTGGAGCAGGAAGTTTTCGTCGAGCACGAAAAACGATTGAATCTGGAGTTCATGCGCCAGTTGCCGCATGACGGCAAACAGTTCATCGCCCGTTTCGTAGAAATTGACGAATTTGCCTTTGCCGCCGAACAGCGCCGAGGTTGAGCAGAAATTACACCCCACCGGACACCCGACCGAGGGAATCAGTATGGCGGCCGTATCGCCGGGCTTGTCCCGCATGGTGATTCCCATTGCACGGGAACCGAAGGCCGAGTAGACCGCCGGGTGCCGAACCGGTGCATCGGTGCGCTGGCCGAGAAACTGTCTGAACCATGTGATGCCGTCGCCTTTGACAATGTGATCGGCGTCTATCGTCTCGTCTAACCGCTCTTTGTTGGATACATGCCCCCCAACGACAATGGCGGCGTTCGGCTGGTGACGGCGTATCAGTTCACACATTTTCCTGACCTTGCCGACATTGGGAATGATGGCGCTTATTCCGATGATGTCATACGGTGTCTCTTCGAGTTCCTGAATGAAGCGATCCAAAGTGGCAAAATCGAGGACCGTGCAAGGTGCGTCGATGGTCGCCTGAAGCAGCAACAGGGCGAAAGACCGGTGAAACATACGCAGGGAAAAAGCCCCCTGTACACGCGTGACCTGATTGTGGTAGAGCTCCATCGGGTTGATGGTGCGGCTGCCGTATTCATCATCCTGTGCAAACGGACCGAACACGCCGCACAACAGAACCCTGGCACGTGATGCTTTGGGATGAAGTGGAACGAGATGGCTGTCCATATTAACCTCCGGTGTGGTGCTAAGAGGCGCTGGGCGCATTTGGGGCAGTTTAGAAAATATTGGCCGACACCGAAAGGGTATCTTTTGATTTTACAAAAGTATTACAATTCTTGGGCTTGTATTTGACATTTTTCCCTGTACCCTTAGAATAGATGTAATTGCGTTAAAATCGGCTACGGTCGAGTGGTGGCCCAACAGCGAATTCGGACACCAACTGAAATGAAAATTTGAAATCATAACGAACTTACTAGGCGACACCGAAATCAGAGACTATGACACGAAAAAAAAATAAAACCTGTCTGCTTATCGTCATTTTGGCATCATCGATCGCAATATTCGGGCTTTCCGGTACTCAGGCATCGGAACAGCAGACCATAAATTCGGCGCACGAGCCGGCACTGGACGCCGAGGTCGAGAACGGACTGAGCTACCTAATTGATCTGGCCCAACAGCCGGAATCCATATTCGACCCGAACCGTGTTCAATCCCTGCTCGAATTTGCCGTCGCCAATGACGCGAGCGCCCGGTCAACCGACCCGGCCAAACGCGCGACTGGTTTCGGCGTGTGCGTGCGCAGCGCCATCCAGGCTCCCCTGGAGCGCATATTGCGTTATAGCTTCAATCCAAAAATACCGAGCTACGTGATATTACCTAAACTGCTGCGGCTGAGCGGTCGATATCCGGAAAGCGATCTTGTCGCACGAGACATCAAGATCTGGAACTCCATTCCAACGCTCGATAAGCCCCTGGTGCTCCGGGGACGGGAGTATGAGGTCACCACTCCGGACACCTCGACCGGCGGCTACTATCGCTACGACCTGGATCGCCTGACCATCCTCCTTCAGCACCGCGGCAGCCCCCTGCTGATTTCCGTCTCCAAGATGACCCATCCCTCAGATGTGGGCAAACGGGCGGTCATCGTCGACGACCCCAACTGGACCTATTTTTATTCAGGGGAGAAGGGGCTTTCACCCGCCATTCTCAAATGGATGGACACGTTTATTTATGACACGTCCTCCGTCATGATTTTTCACCCGGCCGGCGACAACCGTCGCGCTACAAATGTGACGTTGTTCAAATGGATCAACGCCGGTTGGTTGGGCATGAACATGGTCAAACCGGGTCACATTCGCGCCGGCAGCGAGCGCTTTATCGAAAATCTTAAATACGTCATGGAATCTCAAGACATGCCCGATGACGGAACACTGGCCCAAAAATACAACCAGATGCGAACCCTGCCCGCTGAAAACCTGGACACCCTCATAAAAAACTATGCCCGAAACTTCGAACAATACGCCATGAAACATAATGAACTTTCCGAAGACCGGTTCAGCCGGCTCATTCGCAACGGGGGCTATGCCCAGATTCTCAACCGGGAGGAACGGGTCGGCGTGTTGATGCTGGAATTCTTGAAAAGTCAATTCGGTAAGCAACCATTGATCGATTTCGGTCTGGCCGATTCAACCGGCGAGGGTCTCGTATCGAAAGGTATCGCCAAAAATGCGATGCCTCGGTCGAACATGCGGTAAGGGCTCGCGAAGAAATAAGTTCGCAGTTTTTGAGCAAGCCCTTATATGAAACTTAACGGTACTATACCCAATAGAAAGGTCATCTTTAGAGATACTCTCCCGGGTATTGAGGAATTCAGAAATCTCAAATTCCAAGCGCTAAATTCCAAGGAAATCCCAAATGTCAATATCCATTGCCCCAAACAGGTTTGTAATAAGGAGTGAAGCGATATAGGTTCAAAGGTTCACCGTTCACCGCTCAGGGTTGAAGGATTGAGATCTTTCATTAAACGCTGAACCCAGAACCTCTGAACCCTGGAACCGATTAGTTTTAGGTTGTTATTTGCGATTTGGAATTTTTCACCGAAACTTAAATGTTTCCTCTTCGATCAAACTGGAGGAGGCAGCCAGAGGCAGTGCTAATGTCTGAACATCAGACTTTACCCATTTTACAATTGACCCCTGCGGGACCGCTATGATATTTTTATCGGCGAAGTGCGGCTGCTGACGATGACACGATTCGTTCAGGGAGGAGAGGATGGCCAAATCCAGAGACACCAAAAAAGACACGAAAAAGAAGCCCAGCAAAACCGCTAAGGAAAAGAAGAAGGATAAGAAGGAAAAGAAGAAAGAAAAGTAGCGATTCGTCATTTTCCTCCGACCGAAAACGGCCTGCCGTTCAAGAGTGAAACCCGCCGCCTGGCCCGCTTTTTCGAGGCGCTCGAGTCGGGCCGGTGCCATGTCCGAAGCACTCGCCGTCGTACAGTATTCCCCTGCGACCGGACCACGCTTTTTTCAGCTCACAAAAGCTTCCGTATACTTGCCGATGTCTT
>JBATHN010000352.1:0-11397 GCA_049666885.1 Desulfobacterales bacterium | reverse complement strand
GATTTGTGTTTTTTAATGAATCGGCCCATCATTTCGGCCGCTTTCTTCTTGCGGTCTTCCTTGTCCACTGAACCGATTTCATCGATCCATTCCTGGGGAACGGTAATACCGGAAACGTATTTGTTCATATAGGCGCCCATCTGGGGCGATTTTAAAAGGACGACGCCCAACTGGACCGGACGGTTGAATTGGGCCGCTTTTTCGACAAATTCATCGATGACCCGGTCGTCGTAAACGGCCTGGGTCTGAAAAAAATGTGCGCCGGCTTCCACTTTTTTCCCCATTTTCATCAGTTGCAGATCAAGTGGTTGAAAGTTGGGATTCACCACGGCGCCGATGAAAAAATCGGGTGCGTTCAACAGCTCATTGTCGGCCATGTCCTTGCCGGCCTGCAGCCCCGCAGCAATCCTGACCAGCTGCACCGAATCGAGATCAAAAACCGGCTTGGCTTCCTTGTGATCACCCAGGTTGGTGTGGTCTCCGGTGAGCAGCAGCATGTTGTCGACCCCCAGTGAAAAGGCGGTCAGGAGCTCCGACTGCAGGGCGATCCGATTCCGGTCCCGGCACGTGATCTGGTAAATCGGTTCGTGTCCGCTTTTTTTTAACCGAACGCAGGCAGCCAAAGAACCGAGCTTCATCACCGCGCTCTGGTTGTCCGTTACGTTGATCGCGTGCACACATCCGTTCAAATGTTTCGCTTCTTTAACACAGGACGGAACAAAATTTTCGTCGCGCGGGATGACCCCTTTAACCGGACCGACTTCACCCGTTACCACAAACTCGCCCTTATCGAACAATTCGCCTAATTTCATTGATGGTTCTCCTTATACATCATGCATAACGGCGTGAACGCCGGGATGATCAATCCTGATTGTTAACGGTGATCTTGCCACCCATGGAACAGAAGGTGGCCTCGTGCGGACTTACCTTCAGACTCCGCGGCCGGCTCCACTTCGCGTGGTTCTTCGGCTTTTGATACGGTTGCAGCAAATCGAGACGGTCCAGTTTCCTGAGCCGCTCATAAATCAGAATCCATCCGCAGTCGCGATCCGGGTCCACCTCGCACTTGCCGTTTTCGGCCCCGCCGCAAGGACCGTTGAGCAGGCTCTTGGCGCACAGGGTCATGGGGCACAGACCGCCGGTAAACTCGATGATGCATTCGCCGCAAAGTGAACAGTATTCGTTGATTTCGGTTTCGGACACAGTCTCACCGCCGAAAATGGTGTCGCATCCGGGGTGCACCATCCCGCCGCCGGTGGCATCGATGACCGTGTGCACCCCCTGGCCGCAACCCAGCACCAGGAAAGAATCGGCCTTTTTTACAGGTTCGGCATAGTCCTGAGTCAGCACCTTGCGGGTATGATCCAGCTTGCAAAGAGACATGCCCTGGGGTCCGGGTACGGTATATCCGACCACATCGACACCCCTCTTGTTCAGACGCTCGGCCATGGCCTTGGTCTCATCTTCGCCGCCGGAGTGACATTTCCAGGCGCAATTGTTGCAGCCGATCACGAAAACCTTTTCCCCGGGCTGGATAAATTGGACAATCTCTTCAATCGGTTTTTGTATCGTTGCGTGCACGTAGCTTCCTCCTCTTATTTATAAATCGATTAGAAAAAATTCTTTTTATATTTTACCGAGGCCTGTTCGAACTCCTCATAAAGGAGCTTGAGGCGCTCGTTTGCTATGTTCACCTTTTCTATTTTTTCCTCTTGGGCTCTTGCCTCCGGATAACAGGCCAGACAACGTTCGATACGGCTGATCTTGCCCAGGCTCGTGATGACAAAGTCGACCATCAGAAAAATCTGGGCATTGGTGGTGTTGGCAAAGTGTTCAACAGCGGGTACGTGTTCCAGATTGATTTCGACGGATACATCATTACCCTCCCGTGCCAGATTGATATAGTCGTGAATGGCCATCACCGAACCGTACTCTTCGTGGGCTTGGTCAAATTTGACCATCATGTCCGGCAGAGTGAAGAGCTGCCGCTCGATGTCGATTCCCCCTTCTTCCAGTCGACGATAATCCCGCTGCAGGTACCGGTTGGCAATCATGACCGCCTGGGATACGTGAGGGCACAGGTTGTTAGGACAGCCTCTGGCATAACATTTTCTGAAATGGTATTCTCGCCCATCGACATCACCCGCATAGCGGCTCAGGAAAATGTAAGCCTGAAACGGATTGTTGCGATGGGCAAACTCTACCGGCAGAATTTCAAAAGAGACCCGGCATGTCACCGATGAACCGCTTTTCTTCAGCAAGATCAGATCGGTTACGCGATTAGGGGGGTAGTGGGTTTTCGCCTGTTCCATGATGGCTCCTCGTATTTTAGTTGATGATTTCCGCCCGGGCCTGCTGTCCTATCTCTATCGAATGATTGTGAGGCGGCAATCTTCATGAAGAAAATGCGGTTCGGGCCGTGCGTCGTTAATGGAGGGTCGGAAACGGGACCTGCCGGTTACTATCGCAGTTGCGTATTCGGTTCACCTGACCCGCATCGCAATTTGCGCGCTCAAATCCTTTCGATTGATGGACATCCGGATAGCCGGCAGTCGTCTGCTAATAAACCATCACCGCATCCGATTCCATCGCCTCGATATTGACGGCTCCGGCGGCAGTGGTTTCGGCGCCACCGATCAAGTCCGTTTCCGCAATATTCCTTTCCTTGATGCACGGCACACAGACCAGCAACCTGCCGCCCAGTTCAACAAAATCCTGAATCAGTTTTTTCATGGGGGGAAAGCCGCCGCCGGGAAGCATGTGTTCCACATAACTCTTCTGCGCCAGATAAACGGCATTGCCCTGCAGACAAATGGTGGCCTTCACGTCCATCGCCAGCGCCGCAACGGCCAGCACGAACGGCATCGCCGCTTTTTCCGGATTCTCTCCGCCATACGTCGCGATATATAAAATCTTCTCTTCCTTGTCTGCCATTGCTTATGACTCCTTTCTTTGGGGGTCCTTGAAATTAGTTGGTTTCCGTCCATAAATGGCCCTTTTCCGCAACTCCCCGCCTGCTTCGGGACAGGTCGGCGTCAATCGGCGGAATCGCTTGTGCGGCATACAGAACCGTCTGCCTCCGCGCAATGCCGCCTATTTCCTTGAACTTGCGAAAAATTGCACATTTTTGGATCGGAAACTTATCACTGCCCTTTATGAAACCGCGGATGGACATTAGTTATGCCTGCACTTGTCGGGCAATCAGGGTGGACAGGTCTTGCACATCGGCACCGGCTTTTCTCAAATTGCCGAGACAGATGGGACACATGGCCACAATGGGTTCGTCGGTTGATTCCAGCTCTTTTATTCGGCGTTCCCCGACCTGCTTGGAAAGTTTTGGAGAAAGCGACTCGGCCGGCCCACCGCAGCAACTGGTATAGAGCCCGGCGTTCCGTATGGGCACACATTCTATATCCATGCCGGAAAGGACTCTGGCCGGCACGTCGGACAGCTCGAGATATCGGCCGTAAAAACAGGGGTCGTGCAGGGTGACCCGTCGGTGGCCGTTATTGGATTTGAGGTTAAGCAGCTCAAAATAGGCGTGGACCTCAAAGCTTTCGCCGATGTATTCAGGGTAGAGTTTCTTTAAGGCATAGGTGGTATGGGGATCCACCGTTATGAGCTTTTTAATGCCATTTTGTTTCAACTTGGACGCCACATACTTCGCATGCTGGACAAATCCTTCCTGGTCTCCGAGATCGTAAAGCAGGACCCCGCTGTAATCATCCAATTTGGGATTGTAAAAAAAGTCCACCCCGGATTTGGTCAATATTTTGGCAATGTCTTGCAGGATGGCGTTATACTTTCTTTTCTCTCCACCCGGTGTGATCGAAGCCAGCCCCAATCCTGAGAGAAGCTTCGGTATATATTTGGCGTAGCTTACGTAGTCGGCCCACTTGGTGTCCTCATAGCGGGCCAGATAAGTGGTCGATTTCTCGATGTAAGGTACGAACTGGTACATCAGACCGGTGAACAGCAGGACATCGCCCTGCCCGCGCAAGTGCGCCCCTTTCCACCAATTGTTGATGAGGGATTTTGGTACACCGAAAGGGTTTTTCGTTTTCCTGACGTTATCGGCAATCAGATCGATGATGACCTTGGGATGATACATTTCAAGACCTCCTCCAGTTCGCAACGACATAGCGTTTTAACCCCAGAATGACTTCTCCGGGATCCGCCTCTCGCGGGCAGGTCTGAGTGCAGAGGCCGCAGTGCAGGCAGCGCCAAAGGTCCTGAGCATTTTCCAGGATACGGTCCCTGGCGCCGATCTGGATATATCGGATCATGCGGCGCGGAAAATGTTCATAGATGAGCGGACAGATGGCTGCACAGGTGCCGCAGTTGAAACACTCCAGCGCCTTCTCATTTCCATAATGCGCAATTTCTTCCGCAAAATTCGGATCTACCAATGCCATTTTCTCCTCCTAAGGAAAATCCGCTGATTTTCCAGACGTTTGGATCACACCGGGTGTTCCGCTCCCGTTTCATCGAGATTTTCAGCGGTCTGCTTCCCGGATAGAGCGTACTTGAAGTAACTGCCATCTTTTTCCGCTTCGATGACCTGACCGTATTTTTTCAAAGCAGCGATGTACCAAAGGGTTTCTGCGGCGGCGGCCCCTGTTGCCGCTGCAATTTCCGGCACCGTCAGGGCTTGGTTCTCTAATTGGTCCATGATGGCTTTGATGGCCTTCTTCTGGGCCTTCATCCGGTTCGTGGCTGCTTGGATGGATGTCTTCCGACTTTCACGGAGTTTTTTCATGGCTTCTTTTGCGGCCTTTTTGTCTTCTTTGTTCTGGCCCATCGAAATCTCCTCCACCGGCTATATGTCCATTATGTCTTTCTAAATTTGATCGAGTTCCACTATAGGCTTCAGGCGGCCACATCGTCGGCAACGATGCGATCGACCATGGCCTCGTATTGCCTCAAGGTCCAACCGTTGACATCGATGGCGTTCTCCGGGCAAACCGCGACACAGGCACCGCACCCCAGGCACAGGGCCGGTGTGACCTGGGCACGCCGGACCTGGTTACCGTCGACTTCTGTTTGGACCAGCTGCAAAGCGCCATCCGCAAGACAAGCTTCCACGCAGGCCCCGGACCCCTTGCATTTTTCAAGATCCACTTCCGCAACGAATGGATCGAGTTCGACATAACCACGACCGAGCAACGCAGCGGCTTTCACCGCCGCACCACCGGCAGCGTTGCAGGCTTCGCCGACATCCATGGGCGCCTGACAGGTACCGGCCAGCAAGATACCGGCCTGGGGCAGTTCGACCGGCCGCAGTTTAGGGTGGACTTCCAACAGGAAACGATCGGTTCCCACCGGTAGTTTCATCATCTCCACCAGTTCGGGTATGCCCGTGGGCTCCATTCCGGTGGCAAGGACCACCAGGTCCGCCGGCACGTCGACTTCTTCCCCGAAGGTCAACGTGTCTTTGACCCTGACCCGCAGCGGTGTGTCGCCTGAAGCGCTGTTATCAATTACCTGCGGAGATTCTTCGGCTTCGAACCGCAGAAACACCACCCTGTTTCGGGATGCCTGGTCGTAGAGTTCCTCCTGCCCGCGGCCGTACGTACGGATATCCCGGTAGAACTCGTACACGCTTGTCCCGGGATACGCTTCGCGGATAGTGTTGGCCGCGTTGAGTGTGGCCGAACAGCAGGTACGGGAACAATACTCGTTTAAACGACCCGATTCGTCTTCGGGGTGGATGCCGGGGATTTGCCGGCTACCGACACAGTGAATCATGGCCACACTGCGGATTTCCCTGCCGTTGACCACCAACCGGTCGCCTTCTTTTTCGGCCGTGGCCAGTGACCGAATGAGCTCTGGCAAAGTGATGACCTGCTCAAATTCTTTGAAACCGTATTCTCCCCGGCGCGGCCCGTACGCTTTGAAGCCGGTGGCCAGGACGATCACACCGGTTTCGATGGTCAGCTCTTCCTCAGCGGTCGGTACCGAATTTGGGTAGATCCCCGCAAAGGGCACATACGCACCCGGCTCCAAATTATCAAGCGCGGAGGGGGCGGGTCCCGCATCCGCGTCGATCGGGGGTGGCGGCTGTTTTTTCAGGCCGAGTTTAAAGCTGCCGACATAGCCTTCAAACTTCGCAACCGTGGTACAGGTGTGAACGGAAATAGCAGGATCCGCCAGCACCTGACCGCCAAGTTCTTCTATCAAGTCATGAGCTTTTTCCCCGGTAGGGGCAACCCGATCGAGGCGCGCCAATTGGCCGCCCAGAAAGGGTGATTTTTCAATCAGAACGACATTGATGCCCCGCTCCGCCAAGTCCCTGGCCGCTCGCAGGCCGGCGATGCCGCCTCCGATAACAGTGGCATGGGCTTTGGCGTCAACCCGGATGGGTTCGAGCGGAACAAGCTGCTCGGCCTTGGCGGCGGCCGCTGAAATCAGACGGGTCGCTTTGTCGGTGGCGGCCTGACCGTGATGCACCCAGCTGACATGCTCGCGGATGTTGGCATGGTCGTAGATGTACGGGTTCATACCGGCACGAATCAGGGTGTTGCGAAAGGTGGTTTCGTGAAGGCTGGGCGCACAGGAGGCCACGACGACCCGGTTGACCGTGCCATTTTTCAGATCCTCCATGATCATTTCCTGGCCGGGGTCGGAACACATGAACATGTTGGTTCGGGCCGCCACTACTCCGGGCAAATTCGCCACACTCTCGCGCACCGCTTCCACATCCACGTGATCGGATATGTTGCCGCCACAATAGCAGATGTAGACGCCGACTTTAGCCTGTTCGTTGTTCTTTTCCATTTTTATCTTTTCTTCGGTCATTCCTGCATCTCCCCGTCGAGGGTGCTGTGTGATCCGAGTTGCGTGTTAAAAGTTGGAGGTTTTGACCCGAAATGCGCAACCCGCAACCCGCCACACGTTTTCTTTACGCTATTGCCTTACGGATTTGCCGAACGTGCCCCAAATATTTGGCCGCCTCCATGGCAGCTGCACCGGACTCGGTAATCGTGTCGACAATATCTTTGGGTCCGGCCGCGGCGCCGGCAACAAAAACACCTTCCATGTCGGTTACCGTCGGGGACAATTTGGGCCGGATCGTATGAATGAACTGGTCAGACCCCTCAGAAACCGGGCAGACACCCTGCGGTTTCCAGCCTGGAATCATCCCCAGCGACAAGACCACCAGATCGTGGTCAGCCGTCGTCACCCCCTCGCCGTTTTGGGCTTCATAACGCAAAGCGACGCCACCGTTCTGGCCTTTGCTGATGGAGGCGACTTTGCCTTTGACAAATTCGATCCCCATGGCCTTGGCGTTCTGATAAAACTGCTCGTAGCCTTTGCCGAAAGCCCGAATATCCATGTAATAAATGGTGATATCTGCCAGAGGCAGGGATCCGGAGAGCAGCATAGCCTGTTTGATGGCATACATGCAGCAAACCCTTGAGCAATAGGATATGCCCATGCTTTTATCCCGAGAACCGGCGCACTGGATATAAGCGATCGAGTCCGGTTCCATGCCGTCCGATGGCCTCAGAACACGATTATAAGGGCCGTGCGGTGCCAGGAGCCGCTCCATCTGCAGCGCAGTGATCACGTTGGGAATCGTTCCGTTGCCGTATTGTTGCTTGTTTGTGACCGGTGTCAGCTCAAAACCGGTAGCCAGCACCGCCGATCTGGACCGGATGACAAAGTCTTCGGACTGTTGAAAATAATCGATGGCATCAGTGGGACAAGTCTTGGAACATTTGCCGCACAGCATACAATTTTCCGCGTCCATCACCGCGATCTGGGGAATGGCGTTTGAGAAGGGAATCGAGATGGCCTTGCTTGCCGAAAAACCGCCCTGCTCGTTATCGGCCACGTACACCGGGCAGGCATATTCGCACTGCCGGCATCCGATGCATTTAATCGGATCGACATAGCGCGGCCGCTGGGTGACAGAGGCTGTCAGCATATCCCCATCGCTATCCAACTTGTTCAAATCGCAGTAAGTAAAAAGGGAAATGTTGTCGTGATGCGCTGCGGCCGCCATTTTGGGGGTCGTGATGCAGCTGGCACAGTCGAGGGTTGGAAATACCTTGGATAGACGGATCATCTTGCCCCCGATCGATGCGTCTTTTTCTACGACCGCCACTTTAAAGCCTTGATCCCCCAGATCGAGGGCTGACTGCAAGCCGGCAATCCCTCCGCCGACAACTAGGGCGTCAAATTCTAAAACGCGTGTGGCTTCCATTCATTTCTCCTCATTCATGCGCACTTGGAATACTGCTAACATTATGAACCGTGGTCATTCGGGTCGTTTTTCTATGCCGTGCCGTGAGCCTGTAAGCGCTGGACGGAAAATCAGCTCTGTGTGAGAGCCGGCGGTCCCATTTCTTTGACCAGGTCATTCATTTGATTGACCTCGTTTAAAAAGGCCCGGTTGCATACGGTACAGATGGCCGTCAGCCGCAGTCTCCGAATGTCCAGTTCAAGCTCTTTCATCTTTGCATAGACCCGGTCGAGTCGCTTTGCCATTGCCTTATAGGCACCATCATAGGGGCACTCTTCGCCGCAAGACATCACGATAATCCCGCTGATTCCTTTTTTAAAACAATCGATGTAGAAATGTTCCGGGAAAAGCACAGGTGCGCGGACCCTCAGGATATAGGTGTTCGTGGGGTAGGTTGAATGGGCCTGCCCCACGGAATCGGCACCCGGATAGGCACAGCTTTCTGTGGCCAGAATTAAAATCTTTTCCTTGTTTGCTCCGTTGCCGTTGGTTGCCATAATGCTCCTGCCTACTTGTTTCTGCGGACGAAGTGTTTGTCGTACCCGTCGACTTCCAGAATCCCCAGATAATCGTGACCGACCTTTTTGGCCCAGGCCGGGATGTCCTTGCGGGTGCCGGAATCGGCGGAATAGATCTCCAGTATTTCGCCGACTTTTACTTTGCCGATTCCTTTTTTGGCTTCGAGAAGCGGTCCCGGGCAGGCACTGCCCCGGGCGTCGACGGTGGTGCTGGCTTTAATTTCGCTGAGATTCAATTCTGTCATGATTTCCTCCTTTTGTTTTGTTGCAGTCCACCGCTCTTTAGCGGCTTTTAAGAAAAACGTTTTGTTGCAGCGTTCGTCACGGATGCCAGCGTCTTCCTAAACGCAGCCGGCAACCGACCGCTTCAACAGCAGTAACCTGAAATACGGATCTTTTTCTTCAACGCGGTCCATGCCGACCAGCTCGTAAGCATTGTGGGGAAGAATTTTGAAAAGATCCGCCGGCGTGTCCGGATCACTCCACAGGACCTCAAGTGAGTCTCCCGGTTCGATGACTCTGAGGGCTTGACTGATCTTCAAGAGAGAAAACGGCATGATGGTTCCGCGCAGATCGAGTTTATGGGGTGTCGAACGATTAAAATTTCTTTCCTTTTCGCTCATTGTATTTCCCTATGAGCAAGTTGGGTGCCACATGCATACCAAAAAAAATTCCCCACCTCTGGTTTGACGAAAAATTTTTTGGTTTTATTAGTGTTTACAAACAATTGGAAGAACACTTCGCTCAAACTCTCGGTTTGAACCGCCAAAAATTTCTTATGCCCGCTGTAAAAATCCTTGATTTTGACTGTTTAATTGTTAAAAGTATAAATTTAACATGTGTTAAATTTTTAACAGGAGGCTGGATATGATAGACCAGGAGCTGAACGCTTACTGGAAAACGGTGGTCGATACGATTCACGACGGCATCATGATCGTCGACACGGGTGGAACGATCGTTTCGGTCAACACTGCTTTCGAGTCGATAACGGGCTACTCCAGAGATGAGATCATCGGCCGGTCATGCACGATTCTGCACTGCAACACCTGCGAAGCCACCCGCGAAAAAGCGGATTGTCACTGGTGTCAGTTGTTCAGAATCGGAAACGTCCGCAAACAAAGCTGCGTCATGATGCGCAAGGACGGCCGTTATCTTCACATCCTCAAGAACGCGGCCTTGCTGCGCGACGCGCACGGCGAGGTGATCGGCGGTGTGGAAACCATGACCGATGTCACGGAACTGATAGAAAAGGACACCCAAATCGAGGCTTTTAGGCGGCAGCTTCGTGCCGAAGACGGCTTCCACGGGATTCTCGGCTCCTCGGCGCCGATGCAGCACGTCTATGACTTGATCACCAATGCCGCCCAGTCGGATGCACCTGTGATCATATTCGGTGAGAGCGGCACCGGCAAAGAGCTGATCGCCAGGGCCATCCACGAATCCAAATCAACGCAGCAGCGGCCCTACGTCAAGGTCAACTGTGCCGCCTTGAATGAATCGTTGTTGGAGAGCGAGCTTTTCGGGCATGTCAAGGGGGCTTTTACCGGTGCCCACAAGGATCGCACGGGACGGTTCGAGGCGGCCAACGGCGGTGATATTTTTTTGGATGAAATCGGCGACCTGCCCTTTTCGACCCAGGTCAAGCTGTTGCGGGTGCTCGAAGAGAAAGTGATCGAACGGGTCGGCGATCAGCGGCCGATTTCCATCGATGTCAGAATCATCTCGGCCACCAACCGCGACTTGAAGCGGCTGGTCGAGCAGGGCAATTTCCGGGAAGACCTCTTTTACCGGATCAATGTCATCCCCATCCACGTTCCACCTCTACGGGAGCGGGTCAGCGACATTCCGTTGCTGGCCGAACATTTCTTTCGCCGCATTCAACTCAAGAGCGATAAAAAAATCAACGGCATCGCCAAGGAGGCCATGCACTTGTTAATGGCACACACCTGGCCGGGCAACGTCCGGGAACTCAAGAGCACATTCGAATATGCCTTCGTCACCTGCCAGGGGCTCATGATCCAGCCCCGGGACCTTCCGCCGGACATTATCGGGAAGCCAATAGCATTACCATCCACTATCAGTGCCGGGGGGACCAGAGACGAAACAAAAAAACGCCGGCTGATTGAAGCGCTGGAACAAGCCGGCGGCAATCAGTCGCAGGCCGCGGAAATTCTGGGTGTCACCCGCGTGACCGTCTGGAATCAGATGAGAAAATACGGCATCGCAGCCAAACAGAACCGTTTCGTTAAAGAGAGCCCGTAAACTTTTTTTTCAACGCCACCACTTTTCGAGCCGTCGCCAATGGTGTTTTTTGGCACATAAATTGCTGTTAACCTGTTCAAGGGGTGACTTGGCATTACCTCCATCGAACACCTCCATTACCCCTCCCTTATATCGACCCTGCCGTTCCGGCAAGGTCGATACTTTATTGAAGATGGAGTTGCTGCACTATGAAAAAATTAAATCGGTCGCATCTGCCGCGACTTCCTCGCAGGCGCGAAACATTGGTCAAACTCTGGTGGATAAGGCAGTGAAGCCGGCTGCGGGAAAATGATCATGGCCGGCTTTTGCAATGCCCAATCATCTCGCTTGAGCAGGTCGATTAAACGCACTTTTGTTAACAGGGCTCGC
>JBATHN010000351.1:0-1517 GCA_049666885.1 Desulfobacterales bacterium | reverse complement strand
CATCTGCTTTGTTGTCGGGCACTTGAAGTACAAAAATACGTCTGCGCGCCCGACGCCTTGCATCTGCGGCACCCTGTAAACGCTTACAATTAGGTGGTTTGAAGCGCATCGGACTTTGCAACCCTGTGAACGGTTACCAGGCCGCTGTTTTTCAACCGAAGATTTTAGGATGAGCCCTTAACCGCTGCTGCTTCCCAACGGCCCCTGTTTTTAAACCGGGGCCGTTTCATTTCAGCCCCATCAGTGCATTACGGCCCTGCTTGCGCGCTTCCGAAAGGCAAATGTCATCTGCCTATTGAATACCATCATCGAATCTTGTAAGGTGACCGATCTGATACACTTTCAACACTTGAAACTTTTGTAGAGGAGGCCGCTATGAACTTTGAATCGATAGAGGAGATCCTGAAATTTGCCATTGAAAAGGAGCAGGAGGCTGCCACCTTTTACGAGGAGGTCGCCCAGCAGGAATCATTTGCAGGGGCCCAAAAGACCTTCCTCGAATTTGCCGCCGAGGAGCGCAAGCACCAGGCCATGCTGGAGCATTTCGAGGGTAGCCGGGAAAAGATCAAGGCTTACAAGCTGAAATGGATTCCCGACATGAAACGCAGCGATTATATGGTGGAGATGAAGTACGAAAAAGGGATGCACTTTACCGACATCCTGCGGCTGGCCATGAAACGCGAAGAAAAAGCCCTGGTGCTATACAACGAACTGCAGCATAAAACCGATCAAGATGAGTATATCAAAATGTTCAAGATTCTGGCCCAGGAAGAAGCCAAGCATAAACGCTATCTGGAGACCCTTTATGACGATTTCATGGCC
Organism: Desulfobacterales bacterium; assembly: GCA_049666885.1. Lineage (GTDB taxonomy): Bacteria > Desulfobacterota > Desulfobacteria > Desulfobacterales > SG8-13 > JARFQH01. The sequence goes on along the minus strand of JBATHN010000351.1, from coordinate 695 downwards.
GAGCAGGGGGACTAAGAGCCCCGGCTAAAAATAATTCCATCTCTTGCTTGTCTTGTGGCCCGTCTATTGCGTTACATCCACCCACACATATCCCGATATGCGTAGGTGGATGTGGCTTGTAGACAAACCATAATCCGGCGCAATCGTGTGGAATTATTTCTTACCGTGATCCTAAACCGACCGGCCGTTATGGAACCAAAATCAAGCGTCATTTCTCCGTTAGACGACCTCAGGGCCTATCGGTTTCGTTATACCTTGATGGGGACGATCATCGGTGTGGCCACCCTGCTGCTGGTCGGGGCTATGTCGATCCCCTTTTTCTTTGAATCACCTTCGATGTGGTACAAGTTCGGCCTTGCCAAGGCCTTACTGCGGATCGGTAAAATGCTCGGCCTGGCTGTGGCTACGCTGCTTTTTTTCCAGCTCATCCAGGCCGCCCGTCTGAAGATGTTGGACCGGGTTTTCTCACTTCCCGGCTTGGTCCGCAGCCACCGGTTAAACGCCATTGTCATCCTTCTGCTGGCAGTGTTGCACCCGATCCTCGTTCTGGCCTCGGAAGAAAAACTCCTTATTCCTCTGGAACTGCGCTATTGGCCGGAGTGGGTGGGCGTCGGCTTGCTAACGCTTATCGTCATTCAATTTTCGGTAAGTCAGTGGCGCAACACCTTTCGAGTTACGTATCATCGATGGCAGTT
>JBATHN010000350.1:0-4690 GCA_049666885.1 Desulfobacterales bacterium | reverse complement strand
TTGGGCGATCTGGGTGTTGCCGGGATGGGCATTCCGGTCGGTAAGCTGTCGCTATATACCGCCTGTGCCGGGATTCATCCCTCCTGGTGTCTGCCGGTGACCATCGATGTCGGCACCAACAATGTCGAGTTGCAAAAAGACCCGCTCTACTTCGGTATGCGTCACCAGCGAATCCGGGGTGAAGAATACGACGACCTCATCGAAGAATTTATAACGGCTGTGCAGGAGAACTTCCCCAACACATTGATACAATTTGAAGATTTCGGAAATATCAACGCATTTCGACTGTTGAACAAGTATCGGAACCGAATTTGCGCATTTAACGACGATATGCAGGGAACGGCCAGCGTGGCTTTGGCAGGTTTGTATGCGGCGATGCGAATGATAGGTCAAAAAATCACCGATCAGAAAATACTGTTTCTGGGCGCGGGCGAAGCCGGCACCGGCATTGGGGATTTGATCGTCTCTGCCATGATGAACGAAGGATTGTCACAAACCGAAGCCCGACAACGGTGCTTTTTTGCCGATTCCAGGGGACTGGTCGTCAAAAGCCGAAAAAATCTGCCCGAACACAAGCTTCGCTACGCGCACGAGTTTAAAGACCTCCCCTATTTCCTGGATGCGGTCAAAGCCCTGAAGCCAACTGCCATCATAGGTGTTTCCGGGCAGCCGAGCACATTTACGCAGCCAATTCTGGAGGAAATGGCACGCTGTAACGAAAGACCCATTGTCTTTGCCCTGTCGAATCCAACACCGCGATCCGAATGCACGGCCAAAGAAGCCTATGTCTGGACTCAGGGTCGCGCCATTTTTGCCAGCGGCAGCCCGTTTGAACCTTTTACACTCGAAGGCATAACGTATGAACCCGGTCAGGGGAACAATGCCTATATCTTTCCCGGAGTGGGATTAGGAGTCATTGCCTGCCGGGCCAAACATGTCACCGATGAGATGTTTCTGGCGGCAGCTCAAACACTGGCGGCTGAGGTCTCTGAAGATGACTTCAAGAGGGGGAGCATCTACCCGCCGCTCGGCCATATCCGCGAAATTTCAGCCAAGATAGCGATAGCCGTGTGTGAAGTCGCCTATGAGCAGGGGCTGGCAGTCAATCCTCGGCCCAACGATCTGAAGGCCTTTATCAAATCCCAGATGTATGAACCAAATTACCGCAGTTATGTATAGACAACCGCGGAAACATTTGGGGTGTTTTTTTAGACAACAGTTTATCTGACTGGATACTTGACAAGCCATGTTTTGGAGTTAATCTCTCAACAAACGATTTTTGTAGTAGGAGGACCGTGTCTGATACATTCTATAAAACATGTTAACGTGTTTAAGTACAACAACGTTTATTCCTCTCCATTTCCCTTTCGAAATTTCCTTCCTTAGCGTTGTTTGCTCCGTTAATAAAATAGGAGGAGTAAGACGGTGGACCTCTTTTCACCCTTGGTTTAATTCAATTGTTTCCGTGGGGCTTGGCTGGGCGTTTTCGAGGCTCGATAACGGTCAGGGATTAAAAATAACAGCTAATATCCGTGTCATTTGAATCGTTTGCGCTGTCTTCGTGTACGGGCTTCTACATATAGACCATACGGCCAAAAGAAAACATCAAATACCGTTAATCGACCTTGAATCTGTAAAAGTGTAAGGACACCTCAAAGCAGATGAACAACCCGCACCGGTTGACAAAGGAGGACAAATGAAAAAGGCATTACGTATTGTCGGGATTATGATTTTTCTTATCGCCGCATTGCAAGCTGAAACAGGACAGGGCAGCGGATTCGGCGACATTCTTGACAGCGCCAAGAAAATCGTCGGCAGCGGGGGAGGCGGTGGCCTCGGGACCACCGAGGTCGTCAATGGGCTCAAAGAAGCGCTCGAGATCGGAACAGGTTACGCGGTTGGCACTGCTTCGAAACCCGACGGTTATTACAGCAACCCCTCCATCAAGATCCCGCTTCCGGGGGAGGTTCAAAAGGTAGAAAAGCTCCTGCGCGCCGTCGGGTACGGCCAAAAAGTCGATGAATTCGAGCTGAGCATGAACCGGGCAGCCGAGAAGGCAGCACCGCAGGCCAAGTCCATTTTCGTGGATGCTGTGAAGCAAATGCAGTTCGACGATGCACAGAAGATCCTGCAGGGCCCGGACAACGCTGCCACCGAATATTTCAAGGAAAAAACCTCCGGTCGTCTCACCGAGGTTTTTAAACCGATTGTAAAAGATTCGATGAGCTCAGTCGGTGTGACCCGGCAGTACGAGGATCTCAATAGCAAGTTGTCCAGTATTCCGATGGGGGGCAAGCTGGGTTTCGATCTCAACCAGTACGTCACCGACAAAAGCCTCCAAGGTCTTTTTTTCTTAGTGGCAGTAGAAGAGAAAAAAATCCGCCAAGACCCTGCCGCAAGGACAACGGAGCTGCTTAAGAAAGTATTTGGAAGTCGCTGAAAAAGCTGGAAACAACAATCCCGACATTCTTGAATTCTATACGGGCTGTCTTTTTTTCTGCTTATTTGGGCAGGCTCATAGCTCGTGGTTGACCCCGGAGGTGATGTTAATTTAACACGAAAAACAATTTTCATGCACCGTGGCGACCTGCAGGGCCATGAGCGTCTATGGTAATTTTCCAAACCAAAACGTCCTAAAAGAAAGTACTGGGCAAATAAAGAAATAGCCGTTATCAATAAAATCGAATGGGCCGATATACAGGACAACAACAAAGGGGCATATAATGTCGATTATTACGATAAACAGAGGGTCTTACAGCCGGGGCAAAGAGGTCTCGGAAAAATTGGCCCTGAAATTGGGATACGAGTGCATTTCGCGAGATATCCTACTGGAAGCCTCTGATGAATTCAATATTCCGGAAATCAAACTCATCAGGGCGCTGCATGATCCCGCAACGGTCCTTGAACGTTTTACACACGGCAAAGACAGATATATAAGCTATCTCTATGCCGCACTGCTCCAACATGTTCGCAAAGACAATATTGTATATCACGGCCTGGCCGGACAGTTTTTTCTTCGCGATATTCCCCACGTTCTGAAAGTCAGAGTTATCGCCGACATGAAAGACCGGGTAAAAGAAGAGATGCGGCGGGAAAATATTTCAGCTGATGAGGCTCTTTTTATTCTAAATAAAGACGATGATGAACGCCGCAAATGGGCCCTGCAGGTTTATGGCGCGGATATATGGGACAGCCGGCTCTACGATATCGTATTGCACATCGGGAGGTTGACGGTTGACAATGCGGTGGACATCCTTTTTGATACGGTCCAAAAACCAAATTTTCAAACGTCAGCGGAAAGCCGGCAACTGGTCGATGACCTTGCGTTGTCAGCAACGGTCAAGGCGGCTTTGGCCAAAATAGCACCAAAAATTAAAACTGCAGCCGATCATGGCAAAATACACATCAGCAATTTAGATAATGAAACGGGAAGCAAAGACGAAACTCAATTAAAAACTATCGCCATGCAAGTTGAAGGTGTTGAAGAAGTGATTTTTAAAGCACATGTACCAAAAGAACAGCACAATCATGTCAACCCTTTTCACAATATTTGAACAATTCGGAGATAATTCCTTTTTTCAAAATAGGTCTCAAGGCACAATCGCCGTCTAAGGATTCAAGACTTCTCCCAGTTTCGCCAGGCTTTCGAAACATCCAACCGCAACGACTGTGTCGCCGGCATTAATTTTGGTGTCGGCCGAAGGGTTGAATAACATGGTCCCATCTTCCTTAACGATGGACAGGATGATCAGGTCATAGGTCTTGCGTATTCCCGAATTTCGTAAAGTGACACCGACCAGTGTCGATGCGGCGGATACTTTTACCTCCTCGATATGGATGTCCGTACTCTCATCTGAGAAAGCCAATTCCAGGAAACGGATAACATTGGGGCGCAGGATCGCATGGGCCATTCGCCTGGCGCCGACATCGAACGGGGAGACGACGACATTTGCACCGGCGGAATACAACGGCTTCTTAGTTTCGTTTTGGCTGGCTCTGGCGACAACGTAAAGGTTCGGATTCAACCCTCTGGCAAGCAAGACGAGGAAAACATTGTCGGCATCGGTGCCGAGGGTCGCGATGAGGTTCGAAGCCCGTTTAGTACCCGCCTTGTTTAGGTTGGCCTCCTGCGTCGCTTCACCCGTGACATAAATAATACCGTCTTCATTCATGATGGGGATGCGATTGGTGTTTTTCTCGATGACCACAAAGTCGAGATGCCTCTGGGTGAGGTATCGGCAAAACGCACGCCCCATCCTGCCATATCCGCAGACGATGTAATGAGTATTCAGTCTGTCTATTTTCTTGTCCAATTTGTGCCTCCCCAAAATGAGCCGGATACGTCCTTCCACTAAAAATTGGATGACGTTACCGATGACGTAGGCGACAAAGCCGACCCCCAAGACGATGAGAATCATGGTAAAAATACGCCCGGTTGGGCTGAGTTGACGAATTTCACCAAATCCGACCGTGGAAAAAGTGATCACCGTCATGTAAAGCGACTCCAACATCGGCCAACCCTCGATCAGCATATAGCCTGTTGTACCGAGGGCGACCAGGATGGCGGAGACCAGAATGGTTATGATGAGGTGGGCCGTGCGATCCAAAACGTCATCCGAATGTGCATTAAAAAAATTCCGACGATTTATTTAATTTTATAAGGATATCAAGTACTCGGTGTCAAACAAAA
>JBATHN010000349.1:0-3829 GCA_049666885.1 Desulfobacterales bacterium | reverse complement strand
GGGATTTCCCGTAAGCTGTCCAACACCATCCGATTTTTTACGGCCTTCGGCATCCTGGTCGGTTTGCTGATCACGGTCAGCTCGGTGCTGGCCACCCGTCTGGCCAGGACACGGGAAGCGGTTTATTATCAGGTTCTAGGCGCCAGGTCGGCTTTTGTGTTCAAGGTTTTCGGTCTGGAAAATTTAATCCTCGGTGGTCTCAGTGGACTTCTCGCTATGGTGATTTCCCAGGCTGCGAGCTGGATCATCATCACAAAAGTGTTTGATATTGCGTTTAAACCGAGTATCGGGGCTGGTTTTATGATGATCGCCGTCGCAACGCTGCTGGTAACCATCAGCGGTCTGCTGCCTTCGTGGACGACGTTGCGGAAAAGGCCGGTTGCATTTCTCAGGGAACAGACCAATGAATAATGCCATCATACACGTGGTGATCTGTTCCTGCCTGATTCTGGCGGCTTGCGGGCAGGAAGAACCGCCGAGCGCGCCGCCGGAAATACAGTTTACCGGCACCATCGTCGCCATGGGTGACAGCCTGACGGAGGGTTTGGGTGTGCCGGAAGAAAAAACCTATCCGGCGCTGCTGCAAAAGACCCTTCGAGACAAAGGATACGACTACCGGGTCGTCAACGCCGGCATCAGCGGGGAGACGAGCAGCGGTGCGCGCTCCAGAATGGACTGGGTATTGCGCATGAAGCCGGATATCATTATTCTGGAGACCGGCGCGAATGACGGACTGCGCGGTCTCGATCCCGAGTTGATCCGACGCAACATCCGGGATATGATTGATGCATTTACCGCAGAAGGCATCGTCGTCGTTCTCGCAGGAATGAAAATCGTTCCCAACCTGGGCCCGGCGTACAGCAAGATGTTTGCGGATGTCTATACCGATGTGGGTGGCGATAAGGATTTTATTTTGATTCCTTTTTTTCTTGAAGGCGTTGCCGGGGTTCCCAAGATGAACCAGTCCGACGGGATTCATCCGACTGCCGACGGATATGAGAGGGTGGTGGAGCACATCTTTCCCTACGTGACCGAGGCCATTGCCCGGCATCAGAAGCAGTTGCGCTGACCGTGCGGATGTATCACCGTAAGCATCAGGATGACACCATGACGAACCAGCCGTATGCTTACGATCTGGATGAGGCGCAGATTCGCCGCGAGCGCCGAAAAGCGCGCGAAATCAGAGTAAGCCAATGGTGGAAACGACGCTTGGCCAAGGGTATTTGTCACTATTGCAATCGCAAAACATCCTCCGATAGCCTGACGATGGACCATATCGTGCCGATTGCACGCGGTGGCCGCAGCACCAAAGGTAACCTGGTGACGGCCTGCAAGTCATGTAACAACAAGAAGAAGCAGTTGCTGCCGATGGAGTGGGAAGAGTACCTGGCCGAGTTCAAAACAAAGACGCGCTGATGGCCTATTAAATCCTATCATCGGATAATCAATCTGTTTTTTCTACTTTACAGCCTTTGAAATCCATGTTAGCTATTTCATTTTTAGCGACACAACTTACGGGTAAAAGGCGAAAAGATGAAAAAAAAAGACGTTGAATTTTTCAAGGAACTTCTCACCAGACGACTCGATGAGTTGCTCAATCAGGCTGACAATACCGTTTCAGGGATGACGTCACCCAAAGAAAATTTCCCGGATCCCACTGACCGGGCCTCACTCGAGGCCGATCGGAATTTCATGTTGCGCATCCGGGACCGTGAACACAAGCTCATCAAGAAAATCAAGAAAGCCTTGGATCGCATTGAAAACGGTACGTTCGGTATTTGTGAATCCTGTGGCGAGGAAATCTCGATTAAACGGTTGAAGGCCAGGCCGGTTACCTCGCAATGTATTGAATGCAAATCCAAAGAAGAGGCTTTGGAGAAAGCCCTTGGATTATAGAGAACAACGGGGAATCGATCTACACATTCATTCCACAGCTTCAGATGGTACCCTCACGCCGGCTCAAATCCTCGACCTCGCTCAGGCACAACACCTCGGGGCCATTGCCATAACCGATCACGACACGATAGACGGCTCAAAAGAAGCGTTGCAGGTCGGTATTCCGTCTTCCCTTCATTTCTTAACCGGGGTCGAACTCAGTGCGGCGCCCCCTCCCATTCTTCGCCGTTCCGGAAGTTTCCACATCCTGGGGTACGGCCTTCGTCTGGATGACGACGAGTTGAATCAGACACTTCTGGTTTTACAACAAGCCAGGGAGAATCGAAACCCCGCCATCATTGAAAGGCTCGGTCGGCTTGGCTTCGACATTACCCTGGCCGAAGTCGTCGAGATGGCTGGTGAGAGCCAGATGGGTCGGCCCCATATTGCCCGAGTCATGCTGAAAAAAGGGTACGTGCACTCTATTGCCGAAGCCTTCGACCTCTATTTGGGCACCGAAAAACCGGCATACGTGGACAAATATCGAATTTCATGCCGAAGCGCCATCGACATCATACGCGGCGCCGGCGGTATCCCGATATTGGCCCATCCCTATCTTCTGAGCGTCAAAGAAGCCGCTGAACTGGAAACATTAATCGTTTCGCTGAAAAAAATCGGACTCGAGGGAATCGAGGCCTTTTATCCGGGGCATCCACCGCAAGCGACTGCGTTATACCAAGAATTGGCTGACCGGCATCATCTTTTAGTAACCGGCGGCACTGATTTTCATGGCAGCCTGATACCTGAAATTCAACTGGGTATCGGCAGCGGCGATTTCCGGGTACCCTTCGCGCTCTATGAAAGGCTTTACGACCGTCTGGCGCGACACTCCGCCCGGCTCTGAGATGAGGGTGCACTATGGAATTCAGTGCATTTTTTCAAAAATTGGGCTACCATTTCACCGACGAGGCGTTGATTTCAGAGGCATTTCGCCACAGTTCCTATGTCAACGAACAGACTGACGGTGGTTTAAGGGACAACGAGCGGCTGGAATTTCTCGGAGATGCCGTTTTGAGCCTGGTCGTGGGATATCTCTTGATGCAGCGCTATCCGGAAATGAAGGAAGGCGATCTCTCCAGGATGAGGGCCAACCTTGTCAATGAATCGCAGTTGGCCGAAATTGCCCGGACGATTGATCTCGGAGCCTACATCATGCTCGGTAAGGGTGAGTTGCTGAGCAACGGATGCGAAAAAAATTCCATTCTGGCCGACACGCTCGAGGCCATGGTCGCGGCCGTTTTCCTTGACGGTGGTTTCAATGCCGCATATAGGATTATCGACATCCACCTGACCCCTTTACTCGAGGAAATCCACACTCTCAGCTCCAGCCAGGACTTCAAGAGCCAACTGCAGGAACTGGTTCAGGTCAACCAGCAGCAAATGCCGGACTATTCAGTGATCGGTGAAAACGGCCCGGACCACGACAAGACTTTCCGCGTGCGGCTGACGGTACTGGACCTGATAACCGAAGGCCGCGGGAAGAGCAAGAAACAGGCCGAGCAGGACGCCGCCAAAAATGCATTAGAAATCCTGCTCAAAAGTCGGCCATAAGAAAAGTCGATTCTCGGCCGCGCACTGCCGGTAACCAGCCGAAATTGCCTTTACAACAAAGGCGGTTACTGAAGCGCCCGGTCGGCAAAAAGCGATGCAGCAGATTCCCAAGCCCTTTATCGTTCCCGTATTTTTGCCTCATGCCGGGTGTCCGCACCGCTGTGTTTTCTGCGATCAAAATGCGATTAACCGTGCCCCGTCCGGCCTACCGTCAGAATCTGAACTGGAATCCGGCATTGTCGAATTTTTAAGCTATGCCCTCAAACGGCATTCAACAACACAAATCGCTTTTTTTGGTGGGAATTTCCTGGGATTGGATATTGCCGCCGTGGAGTATTTTTTA
>JBATHN010000348.1:0-3359 GCA_049666885.1 Desulfobacterales bacterium | reverse complement strand
ACTGTGAAACGCCGCTACATCCAGGTCGTCGAGGCTGAAAAAGGCGATGTCGACATCACCAAGTCCGATGTTCTGGTCTCGGTCGGCCGGGGGATCGAAGACCAGGAGAACATCGAACTGGCCGAGGATCTCGCCCAGTCGATGGGGGCCGTGGTGTCCTGCTCACGGCCGATCGTGGATGCGAAGTGGCTGGAAAAAGCCCGCCAGGTCGGTACCTCCGGCCAGACGGTCAAACCCAAGGTCTACCTCGCTCTGGGTATCAGTGGATCCTTCCAGCACCTGGGGGGCATCAAGGGGGCGCCGTTCATCGTGGCCGTCAACAAAAACCCCAAGGCTCCGATTTTTCAGGTGGCCGACGTCGGCATCGTCGAGGACATTCTCGAGTTCATTCCCGAGCTGGCCGAGAAGATAAAGGAGAGCAAATAACTCGTTTCCGTCCATAGATGGCCCTTTTCCGCAATTCCCCGCCTGCTTCGGGACAGGTCGGCGTCAATCGGCGGAATCGCTTGTGCGGCGTAAACGAGTACGCCTCTGCGCGATGCCGCCGATTTCCTTGAACTTGCAGAAAATTGCACATTTCTGGATCGGAAACTGTTGGAATCAAAACGGCCGCCTCAGTTATACTGAGGCGGCCGTTTTCTTTTTGTTTGGTTTTGTCACGGGACCGTGTATGACATCTCCGCGGATTCTTGACTTTCTCCTTCCTTATTGACCGCCGTAATCACGACATAATAGGTCATGCCCGGTTTCCAGTCCGTTATCCTATGGGGATTCTTGCCATTTTGCTTCGTGACACCCGCTGACGTCCGGGATTTCGTTCCACACCAGCGTCACCCTGCCGCTCTCGGCCGTGCTTGCGGAAGGAACATCTCTAAGGCCTCCGCAACCGGCAACGGACAACGCCTGCCATACCGCAAAAAAGAATAGGAACGGGGAGAGAAGGTGCCTGTTATTTTTCAAGTTCATCACAGCCTTTCAATTTGCCGTTTTCATTGAATTCCTGATCTCGTACACGAAATCATCGTATTTGCTGGAGCCCGGGGTCAACCGCAGGGCCTCTTTGGCGTCCTGCATCGCGCGCTGCAGATCACCCTTCAGATACCAGGATTGACCTCTTCCGTAAAAAGAGGATGCAAGCTTGGGATCGATCGAGATTGATTTGGTGAAATCATTAATGGCCAGGTCATATTCCTTCATATTGAAATAATCCCAGGCGCGATTCAAGTAAATAAATTTGACATATTCATGTGTCGGCATCAAGCGCAATGCATCGGAATAATCACTTATCGATGCGTCGTACTGTTGGTTCAAAAGATACGCATATCCTCTTGATTCCAAAATCAGGAACTTGGACTTCTTGTCACTTTGCGGTGTCATTTCCAGGGCACGGGTGTAATCATATATCGCGTTTTCGTATTGCCTGTCTTTTAAGTAGGCCTTGCCCCTATCGAAGTAAATTTTGTAGTTTTCCGGGTCCTTCGGGTTGACTTCCAAAGCCTTCGAGTAATTTTCGATGGAGCTGGTATATTCCATCCTCTCGTAAAATATCTGGCCCTGCTCATGATAGTTTCTGGCCAATCTGTTATAACTGTTCGAACATGAAAGTGTGAAGCAGAATAATACTGCCGAAGTGAACCCGATAAGAAATTCTTTGTTCAAACCCTTTTTCACCATTTCAACCTCGCTGACAGTTAATAGTGTTCAACCCCATAGAGGATCTTCACTGGTCATTCTTTCAATATAATTCGTGCGTCGACGACGCTCAGTCCCGTATTGTGAACAATGACCGGATTCAGGTCCATCTCGGCGATTTCCGGGTAAGACTCGACCACCTCCGAACACAGCAGCAGCAGTTTCTGAATCGCCTTCTTGTCGCTGGGCGGCGTGCCGCGCACCCCATTGAGGATCGGAAACGACTTGGTTTCTTCGATCATCTTACGAGCGGCGGGCGGTGACAAGGGAAGGACCCGGAAAGACACGTCTTTTAGAATTTCGACCATGATGCCGCCCAGGCCATACATGACCACGGGACCGAACTGGTCATCGTATTTGGTACCGATAATCACCTCAACGCCTTTGGGGGCCATGGGCGATACCAGCACTCCGCGAATGTCGGCCTCGGGATCGAACCGGCGCGCATTGGCCAGAATTTCATCATAGGCCCGGCGTACGTGCTCTTGACCGTGCAGCCCGATACGCACACCGCCGGCATCGCTTTTGTGCAGAATTTGAGGCGAGACGACCTTCAGCACGACTGCACCGTCAAAACTTTCTGCAATCCGAACGGCATCATCGGCGCTCTGCGCCATCTGATCCTGAGATACCGGTGCGCCGTGCAGTTCCAGTAATTTCTTGGCCTCAGGCTCCAGCAAAAATCGCCGGCCTTCGGCGCGTGCCGTCTCGATGATCCTATTGGCGGCCGGTTTGGCTTTCGCCTCCCAGTTCATGTCGAAGTTGGCCTTGCTGTGGTAGCTTTTGAGGAAACTACCGTAGTGAGCCAGCATGCCGATGCACTTGCAGGCGATATCCAGCGAATCGTAGACCGGAATGCCGTAGTAGCGGAGCAACTCGAGAGAATGGGGTTTGGCGGAGGTGTAGAGGCTGTGCAGGACGATCGGTTTGTGGCGTTTGCGTACCAGTTTTCCCATCCGGTGGGCGGCGTCTTCTTCCATGAACCGCAGGCTTTCGGCGAACCGGATGCCGTAACCGCCGAAGAGTCCCACGATCAGCAACCCCCCGACCTGCTGATCATTGAGGATGATTCGGGCGCACTCTGCAAAAAGGGTTGGGTCGCTGTCCGTGCCACCGGCCACATCGACCGGATTGACCACCGATGCGGCCGGAGGGAGCACATGGCGAAGCTTGCTCCGGGTGGTCTCAGACAGTTCCGGAATTCCAAGGCCCAGATCGGTCAGGATGTCGGCCGCAATGGTGGCGTGGCCGCCGCCGTCGGCCAGAATCGCGATACTGTTGCTGCGGATCGGCGGCTGACTCGACAGCGTTTCGGCCACTGGAAACAGCTCGTCGGAGTTATCGATGACGATAATGCCGGCCCGATTGAAGGCACCGTGCGCGACCTCGGAAATACCCGCCAGAGCTCCGGTGTGAGAACCGGCCGATTTTTTGCCGGTGGAGGAGCGGCCGCTTTTTAGAAGTATGATCGGCTTTTCGAGGGTGGTTTTGTATGCCTGATTCAAAAACGCGCGGCCTTCGCGCAGTCCCTCGACATACATCAGGATGGCCCGTGTCTGCGAGTCCTGACGGAAGAATTCAAGGTACTCGTGAAACTTGATATCGGCCTCGTTGCCCACACCGACATAATAGCTGAACCCTTTCATGCTCTTGACCGATGCCTCGGT
>JBATHN010000347.1:0-2354 GCA_049666885.1 Desulfobacterales bacterium | reverse complement strand
TTTGCCTCGGTTCCTTTCGGGCTTGACGGTGAGGGCTACAACATCTGGCTCTACGAAAAAGGCGGCGCCGAAATGATGAACGACCTCTACGGCCAGTTCAACATGGTGGCGCTGCCCGGTGGCCAGTGCGGCCAGGAAATGGGGCTTTTCTCCAATAAAAAAGCCACCAGTATGGCCGATTTCAAAGGGATGCGCGTCCGGACCCCGGGCTGGTACATGGACATCATGAACAATCTGGGAGCCTCGGTCAGCCCCCTACCGGGCGGTGAGATCTATCTGGCTCTTGAGCGCGGTGTAATCGATGCGGCCGAATTCTCCTCGCCGGCCATCAACTACCCAATGGGCTTCGACGAGATCACCAAGTACGTGATCCAGCCCGGTGTTCACCAGCCAGGCATCCAGTGCGCCCTTTTCTTCAACAAGGAGGCCTACGACAAGCTGCCCGATGACCTGAAGTGGATTATCAATATCGCCGCCATGGAGACCCAACTGTGGTCCTACAACTGGGTCAACGGCCTGAATGCCGAGGCCATTCGCCTCTTCAAGAAAAAAGTCGAGATCGTCAAGATGGACAAAGACACGCTGATCGAATTCCGCAAGGTCACCAAGACCTATCTCGACGGTCTCAAGGAAAAGTATCCGGACGTCAAAAAAGTTCTTGACTCTCAGGAAGAGTTCTTGGAATCTTTTGCCGACTGGCGCGATGCCCGCAGTGGGGCGACCCCATGGCCTTATGAAATCTACATCACAGGACGGACGACCGAATAAGGCCGACGTCGGATAATTCATACTGAAAACCGGCCGGATCCCACTGTTTCGGACAATGGGATCCGGCCGAACGGAAACGATTCGAGGAAGCAAACATGCTGGCGAAAATCAGTAAGGCTATCGACACCATCAATACCAAACAGGGAGATTTGACCTCGCTGCTCATTTTACCCTTAGCGATCGTGGTCTTTTACGAGGTCATCATGCGCTATGTCTTCAACGCGCCCACCATCTGGGGATTCGAAGCGACCATATTCCTCTACGGGTTGCATTTTATGTTTGGCTATTCCTACACCGAGGTCCTGGAAGGTAACGTCAAGGTGGACATTTTTACGTCCCGCATGTCGGAAAAAACCCGGGCGATTCTGAATATTATCACTCATTGCGTTTTTTTCCTGCCCGTGTTTTCCTGCCTGACCTATTATGTCTTTCAATATGCCTTAACGTCAACAATGCAGCACGAAGTCAACTCCACCAGCTGGGCGCCGCCCATTTGGCCGTTCAAGCTCATCATGGCTTTTTGTTTCTTTTTACTGCTGATGCAAGGGGTTTCAAACGTGCTCAAGAGCATCCTTGTGCTTACCGGACGAACCGATCAGACTGCAAAGGGGTAGGACGATTATGAGTGTAGAATTCATGACCGTGGCGATGTTTGTGACCCTTATCCTGGCCATCACGCTGGGACATGAACTGGCTTTCACCCTGGCGGCGGTGGCGACCTTGTTCGGCTTGATCGACAACGGTTTCAACATCCCCTCCCTGTTTTTCATGTTTGCCAACAACGCCTGGGGACTGTTCAACAATTACACCCTGGTGGCTATCCCCCTGTTCATCTTCATGGCACAGTTGCTGGACCAGTCCAAAGTGGCCGAGGCCCTTTTCGAGGCTCTCTACATCGTTCTGGGGAGCGTCAGGGGCGGTCTGGGCCTGGCGGTGGTCGTTGTGTGCACCGTTTTTGCAGCCACTACCGGCATCATCGGTGCGTCGGTGGTCGCCATGGGCCTTCTGGCCGCTCCGGCCCTGGTTGGGAAGGGGTATCAGAAGGAGCTGACCAGTGGTATCATTTGCGCCTCGGGCACGCTTGGAATTTTGATTCCGCCGAGCATCATGATGGTCGTCTTCGGCGGGCTGACCGGGATGAAAGAAACCTCGGTCGGCAACCTCTTCGCCGGTGCGATATTACCCGGCCTGATCCTCTCCGGGCTCTACTTCGCGTACATATCCGTGCGCTGCCTCATCAATCCCAAATTGGGCCCGCCCATCAGCAAGGAAGAAGCCAGCAAGTGGAGTGCCAAGCAGAAATGGCTCATGACCCTCAAGAGCCTCGTTCCACCTCTGGGCCTGATCTTGATGGTCATGGGAACGATTTTAGCCGGTATTGCCACACCCACCGAGGCCGCCGGACTGGGAGCGCTGGGTGCCTTCATTTTGGCGCTGTTCAACCGGGCTGTTAATTGGAAGATGATCGTCAAGGCCAGCCGGGCCACGATGAAAACCACCGCCATGGTCATGACCCTTTTTATCGGCGGTATGTTTTTCAGCACGGTCTTTCTGAGCATGGGTGGCGGCGACGTGGTGGCCGACCT
>JBATHN010000346.1:0-7424 GCA_049666885.1 Desulfobacterales bacterium | reverse complement strand
CCTCAAACGCACCTCGGGGCAGGTGCGCTGGGCGGACATCCAGCGTGCCGATCATCTCCAGCAGGTACGGGAGCATCTTCTGGCAGCCGGCGCCGTCCCCGAGCACCCCCGCAGCTGGCGCCCCCATGTGTTGTTGTTTTCCGACGATTCCCACCGCCGCAAAAAGCTCCTCGACTTTGCATCCTGGGTTCAGGGCCAAAGCGGATTCACGACAGCAGTCCGAATCCTCGAAGGGCAAGGCGTCAAAACTCTCAAAGAGAGGCAGGCGGCTGAAGCCGAGCTATGGAAGGATATTCAGGAACACGGGATCTCCGCATTTCCTCTCGTGGTCGTCGCTCCGGATATCACGATGGGCGTTTACTCCCTGATCCAGTCTTTCGGTGTCGGGCCCCTCAAAGCCAACACCATCCTTTTGAACTGGATGGAACGGACCCCTTCGGAAGACCTGCAAGATCGCGAAAACCGGTTCGGCCGAAACCTGCGCATCGCTTATTCACTCGGACGCAACATCGTGATCCTGGAAGCCAAGCAGGAGGCGTGGGAGACCTTGAGAGAGGTTCCGCCTGAAGGCCGCCGAATCGATGTATGGTGGTGGGGGGGTGCCACCGGCCAGTTGATGCTCCTTTTTGCGTATCTGATGACCCGGAGCAAAGAATGGGAAGGCGCCAAGATCCGGTTGCTGGCCACCTGCATGACACCGGAATCCGATGAAACCGTTCAGGACATTCGCAACATGCTCGCTGATGTCCGGATCGACGCGGAACCGGAAGTGGTCCTCCAGCCGAGTGCAGCGGCCGTCACTTCCCACTCGGCGGATGCATCGCTCGTGTTTCTCCCGTTTCGCTTCAAAAGGAGCCAGATCACAGACCCCTTTGACGGTTCATTCGAAGATCTGTTTCCGAACCTTCCCGTTGTCGTGCTGGTCCTTGCCGGTGAGGACATCGACCTGGAAGCCGAACCGGAAGAAGGAAAGGCCTCAGAAATAGCCGCCGCCGTGGACGCCGCAACCGATTCCCGAAAAAAAGCCGTTGAAAAAGAAAAGGCAGCCGAGAAAGCGGCCGTCGAAGCGGACAAAAAACTTCGGAAGGTAGAAGCGGCCGCAAGTTCCGAAAAGGATCCGGAGGACCTCAAGGAACTTAAATCGGAAGCCGATACAGCCGCGAGACAGGCCCAGCAAGCCGCCCGAAAGGCGGCCAAGGCGGCGGTAAAGGCCGAAGACGCAGCACGGGAAGCCAAAGCATCCGGCGCCCAACTTCCGGATGCTAAGAAAGATTCATCCGGGTTAACGAAAAAATAAGTTCGCAATGTCGGGCGTTGAAGCGCCTATCCGGCTGGGCGCGAAAAGACAGAAATAAGCGAGTGGACGCTTATGTGCGTCATATCCAATCTTATGAAATCTTTCGATAATAAATAGAGCCCCCTTCACTATCACCATTCATATTCTGTACCCTTGCACAGCTCGGATCTGCTGAAAAACGTTCCATACGGGGAGCCATAAAAATCGTGGCCAGTTTCACCGACCGTTTCTATTATGGAGCACTGGGTCTACATCTTCCAAAGCCAATCCAACGGCCGCTACTGTTGCGGCCAAACCACCGATCTGCTGGTCAGCTCTCCCAGCACAACGACCCGCAAGCTGGAATTGACTCGCAAACCACAACTTGTACTTCAAATTTAGAATTACTTTTTGCCAACCTTTGTACATCCCTTCAAAATCTTCTCCGCCTGACATTTCGGCATCATGATCTTCGGATATTTTTCTTCACTCATCGTGTTGTCTCCTTTTTAGTCTTTATCCTGCCATCCACCTGATTGCTGGATAAGTTTGGCCACAAGCCCCGTCCAGCCGGTCTGATGGCTGGCGCCCAACCCGGCGCCGTTGTCACCGTGAAAGTACTCGTAATACAATATGTGGTCCCGCCAGTGAGGATCATCCTGCAAGATGCGCTGGCCACCGTAAATCGGACGCTCGCCGTTGCCATTGCGCAGAAACATGTTGATCAAGCGCCGGGATAGTTCAGTGGCCACCTCACCGAGATTCATCATGCGCCCTGAACCGGTGGGACATTCCACTTTAAGAGAATCCCCGTAGTAGTGATTGAATTTCTGCAAGGATTCGATCAGCAGGTAGTTGATGGGGAACCAGATGGGACCGCGCCAGTTGGAGTTGCCGCCGAACAGCCCGCTGCGCGATTCGGCCGGCTGGTAGCTGATGGTATGGGCCTGGCCATTTACGTGGAAGGTGTAGGGATGGTCCTGGTGATATTTGGAAACCGAGCGGATACCATATCCAGTAGTTCGTACTCGAAATCGTAGAAGCCGCGCCGCCTGTTTTCGGTCTGTAAATCTAGATAGGGAAACTCAACCTGAGAGTATTTATAAAGCATTTTCATGTAGCTGAATGTTTTGTATCAGAGCACTTGCGGAAGGAAAAGTTCCATGCTAAATGCTGAGGCCTGGGTTGATGAATACGGTGACATGCTTTACCGTTTTGCGTCGTATTTGCTCAAAGATCACGATTTGGCCGAGGAGATTGTGCAGGAGACCTTTCTTGCTGCCCTGAAATCGAAGGACGCCTTCAAGGGGCAATCTTCAGAAAAAACATGGCTCTTTTCCATCCTCAAACACAAAATAGTCGACCATATACGAAGGAAAAAATTCAAAGAATTCAGTATGGATTCCGAAGATCTCGGCAAGACGATCGAGGCATTTTTCAACGAAAAGGAGCGCTGGCAGGCCTTTCCAGTCCCTTGGAATCCGAATCCGAAGGAATCTCAGGAGTTTAGAGAGTTGTTGGACGTTTTTTACAAGTGCCTGGCGGAACTCCCGAAAAGGCACGGCAAGGCCTTTGCCTATCGCGAGGTTGACGGACTCACCACAAATGAAATTTGTAACATAATGGGCGTTACAACGACCAATCTTTCGGTGATGCTGTATCGGGCTCGAATGTTGCTGCGCCGTTGCATCGAACTGAATTGGGTATAGCCGATTGAATTAAGGAGTTTTTTTATGCGCTATTGGATGTTTAGCTGCAAAGAGGTCTCTCAACGGATTTCCGAGTCAATGGACAGAGGGCTAACGCTGCATCACCGCATGTTCATCCGTATTCACATTATGATGTGTAAGTACTGCTGTCGATTCAGAAAACAGTTGTTTTTCATTAGGGAGTTTGGCCGTTTTTCTCAATCGCTTGGCGAGGCCGCTGGTTCGGCTCTAACTCTTTCTGATGAGGCGCGGGAAAAAATCAAGAATTCCCTGAAGGCTGCGCACTGACCAAACTCTCTTTCATCTTCTTATTTCACGCCAAGCCGATTTTCCAACCATATTTCCTGATTCCGCTCAAACCCGGAAGTTTGTTGTAATCTTTCCGCCCCGTTTGCGACAAAGATGGCAAAGGGGGGGAATTCGTTCTTATTTGTGACAAGAGAGGGAAACGATGAACTTTTATCGCGTCTTCACAAAGACAATGGCTGTGATTTGTATTGGTCTTTTGCTGGCTCAAACTGCAGGCGCAGCGGTAATCGAAACAAACGGCCCGAGCTTCTTGGTCGATCAAACCGGAGAGCGATTGGATATCTCCCAGGCCAAATCCATCGGTTTTGAGCCTCAATATTTCGAGTTTGGCATTGGCCGAAACGCATTCAGACCGTTAGGGGAATCCGATTGGTTGCCCGATGCCGGGAAAAGTGCCTCTGACTTTAGGGTGATTGGAATAGCCGATGGCAACGACGCTCATGCCTACTCGGTAGAAAAGCTGTCCCGTCATGAAACGGCCAATACCGTTTTGTCTTCGAAAGCCATCCTTGCAGCTTACTGACCGCTCGTTGATTTGACGGCTGTGTACAGCCGCGAGATCGACGGCCGGGTTTTGACGCTAGCGCCCTCCGGCTGGACGTACAAGAGGACATTTGTCTTGTACGACAAGGAAACCGGATCGCTCTGGTACCCCGGCAAAAAAGGCTTGATGGGGATTCAGGGCGTCTATTTCTCATCGATCTTTAAGTGGTATGGGGAAGACTTTGTCGCCAAGTACTCACCGACCTCCGGATTCACCGGTCTCGACAAAACCGAGCGTGCGGTGGCCAACTTTTGCAGCGGATACCTTATCTCGGCAGACCGTGACTTTTTGTCGACTGGAGGATACTCGGTCAAATACCTGGATTACGACTGGTCGTTGAACGAAAGTAGAAAAAATCAGCCGGGGAACAAGCCATCAACAGATTGAACAAAGGAGCACATAAATGCCAAAAGATGAAAATGATCAAAATTTAGTAAACCCTTGGGACAAACATAACCAACAGTTGGTGTCGCATGTTCATCCGCCCGATTGGAAGAACCCCGAGCCGGCATCGCGATACAATCTTGTTGTCATCGGGGCCGGAACAGCCGGACTTGTGAGTGCGGCCGGAGCGGCCGGTTTGGGGGCAAAGGTTGCCTTGATTGAGCGCCACCTGATGGGCGGCGACTGCTTGAATGTCGGCTGTGTGCCGTCCAAAGCCGTGATTAGCGCGGCGCGCGCTGCAGCTGCCGTTCGTGATGCCGGAGAGTTCGGCGTCCAGGTTCCCGATGGCGTGAAGATTGATTTCAGTCAAGCCATGGAGCGCATGCGTCGCCTGAGGACGTCTATCGCCCCCAACGACTCCGTCAAGCGATTCAGCGACATGGGAATCGATGTATTTTTGGGAAACGGACGGTTTATCGATAATAGAACCATAGAGGTTGCCGGCCAGCGGCTGAATTTCAAAAAAGCGGTAATTGCCACCGGTGCGCGGGCTGCGGCACCGCCTATTGAGGGGTTGGATGATGTCGCCTACCTGACCAATGAAACCGTTTTCTCCCTGACCGAACTGCCCAGACGGCTGGCCGTTATCGGTGCCGGGCCTATCGGCTGTGAAATGGCCCAGTCCTTCGCCCGCTTGGGTTCGGAAGTGTTTCTGATTGAAACATTGCACGGTATTTTGCCAAAGGAAGACAGCGATGCATCCGGTATTGTTTTGGAATCCATGCTCAAAGACGGAGTAAAACTTCTTTGCTGTGGCAAGGCGCTGAAGTTGGCCAGGGCCGATGGGGATAAAATCCAACTTGTCGTGGAATCCCACGGGAAGGGGTATGACGAGGTTGTCGATCAACTCCTGGTTGCTGTCGGGCGCGCGCCCAATGTCGAGGAGTTAGGTCTGGAAAATGCAGGTGTGGCTTACTCCAAGAAAGGCGTCCAGGTCAATGATCGGCTTCAAACGAGCAATCCCAACATTTACGCTGCCGGCGACATTTGCTCGCCGTATCAATTCACCCATGCAGCCGATTTCATGGCCCGCATCGTCATTCGCAATGCGTTGTTCTTTGGTCGCGCCAAGGTCAGCGCGCTGACCATTCCGTGGTGCACCTATACGGAGCCGGAAATCGCCCATGTCGGTCTCTACGAGAAACAGGCACAGGAACAGGGGATCGCCGTCGATACCTTCACCAGGCAATTAGACGAAGTCGACCGAGCGATTCTTGAGGGCCATACCAACGGCCTGGCGCGTGTGCACGTGCGGAAAGGGACAGATAAAATTTTAGGCGCCACGATCGTCGCCTCCAACGCGGGCGACATGATTTCAGAATTCTCGCTGGCCATGACGCATGGTTTAGGCCTTAAGCAAATTGCCGGCACCATTCACCCTTACCCGACCCAGGCGGAGGCCATCAGGCAGGTGGCCGATGCTTACAATCGCACGAGGTTGACGCCCTTTACCAAATCTCTTTTTTCGCGGTTGATGGCTTGGCGAAGGTAATAAACCGTCAACGGATTTTGAAAATGCGATGCGCATGAATCCGCTATCCATACATAAATACGCAAGAAAGGAAACATGACATGAATGAAACCTACTACGAACGACGCGATCTTGAAGATTTTCCCAACATCGGTGAATATGCCTCCGAACCCGGCGCCAAGTTTTTCGAATACTTTGCCGTGGCCACAAGCGCCGGAAAACTCACCGAGCGCGAAAAATCTTTGATCGCGCTGACGGTGGCCACCGTACGGCACTGCCCGTATTGTATCGACGCCTACACCAGCAAATGCCTTTCGCTGGGTGTGAGCAACGACGAAATGATGGAGGCGGTTCACGTGGGAGCAGCCATGGTCGCAGGTGATACGCTGGCCCACGCCACCCAGATGCGCAAGATCATCAAGAAAAAGGAGATGTAGCTTATGCAGGTAGCAACGCGAAACAATCTATCGGATCCATTCATCGAACGTTTGAACGATTGCGGGGCTTTCCCGTTGCGGGCTGCCGGCGTCGACATCCTCCAGATGAACATCACCCGGCGGTGCAACCTGACCTGCAAACATTGCCATGTCCAGGCCGGCCCGCAGCGCACGGAGATGATGAGTCGGAAAACGATGATGCACTGTGTCCAGGCGGCCGGCTGTAAAGAGATTTCCACGATTGACATTACCGGCGGCACACCGGAAATGCATCCGGATCTTGAGTGGTTGATCGGAGAACTGGCCGGCTTGAAAAAGCGGCTGATCGTGCGCAGCAACTTGCTGGTGATGCTTGAACCGGACTACCGACGCTACATGGAGGTCTTTGCCGCTCACAAGGTCGAACTTATCGGCTCATTGCCCGATTATAACGCCGAAAGGACCGACCGTCAGCGCGGAGCCGGCACCTTTGCGGCGGTGATACAGGCGATCAGAGAGTTGAACCAAAAGTCTTTCGGTGTGCCTGAAAGCGGCTTGGCTCTGCATCTTGTGCACAACCCGGTCGGCGCGTACCTGCCGGGACCGCAACACGCGCTTGAAACGGAATACCGTCGCGTTTTACGAGATGTTCACGGCTTACAATTTAACACCTTTTTCTGTCTGATCAACAGCCCCATCGGCCGGTATCGCGACTATTTGAAGCGCAGCGGAAATCTGTCGGATTACATGCGTGTCCTGCAGTGCGCCTTCAATCCCCTAACCGTGAACAGCGTCATGTGCCGAGCGACACTTTCGGTCGGCTGGGACGGTCGCCTGTACGACTGCGATTTTAACCAGATGCTGAATCTGGTCGTCAACAGCGGCGCACCCGATCATATCAAGGATTTTGATATTGCCCGGCTGGCCGAGCGTGAAATTGTTGTTCGCAGCCATTGTTTTGCATGTACTGCCGGTGCCGGATCATCCTGTCAGGGGGCTTTGGCGACATGAAACGCTGGGAGGTGCGAATTGTAAAATGACCCTGACCATAGCCCATTACATAGTCCCTCAAGCACATCGCGGGCAGCATCCACATGAAGCGCTTCTTCATATTTGCCATTCATTTTCTGGCCGGGTGGCCCCGGGCTGTTACCAACTCGGGGCTCCCACAGATCCGGACATGCGCGACTCACGCATCCGGCTCCTCAAGTCATGGTTTCGCAACGCGACGTCAACACTGATGGATAACACGCGG
>JBATHN010000345.1:0-2099 GCA_049666885.1 Desulfobacterales bacterium | reverse complement strand
GCACGGAACAGGTGATCGTGGAAAACGGCGGCGATGTTTTTGTCAGAACGCTGCAACCTGTGGTAATGGGTATTTACGCCGGATCATCGCCCTTGAGCCGTCACATCGGGTTGCGGGTCGGCGGCGGAGACACACCGGTCGGGGTCTGCACTTCCTCCGGCACCATCGGTCACTCCCTCAGTCTGGGAGCAGCCGATGCCGTATGCGTCGTGTCGTCCAGTTGCGCCGTCGCCGATGCGGCTGCAACCGCCATCGGCAACCGGGTTAATTCGGCGGCCGACATTTCAGAGGCGATCGCGTTCGGCCGCGGAATCAACCACGTCAAGGCGGTGGTGATCATCGTCGGCGACCGGATCGGCTGCTGGGGCGCCGTCGAGCTGGTCGCGCTTAAGGCAAAAAAAGGTTGAGTTTTATCGGCAAAGAGCATAATCTTTTTGATTAACTCAAATTTTAGCGGATGGAGATCGGATATGAAAAAGGTTAAATTGGTCGTCTGGATGCTCATTGTGGTGCTTGTAGTGGTTGTAATCTACCAAAATAAAGATTTTTTTTGGGAAACCAAAAAAGGCTTGACGATCAATTTGCCCCTTGTTCCTGCACAATACAAAACTCTGCCTGAGGTGGAACTTCTATTTATCTTTGGCATCTTTTTTGCCGCCGGTTTGCTTCTGGGAATCTACTTTCTGATAAGCCGCGGCCTGAAAAAGAAGAAAACGATCAAGGCCCTCAAAGTCCAGGTGAAAGAACAGACCGAAAAGGCCGATGCGCTGGAAAAAGAACTGCACACCCTTCGAGGGGATCCGGTGCTGCCGGACACTTCCGGGAATGCCGATACGGTTCTTCAGGCTGCCGGCACCAGCCCGGACGGACAGCTCCCGACCGGGGACAATAAAAACTAGATGTTCGATTCACCTGAACTGCGGGTTTTTTCAGAAAAGTTCGACCGTTGGAGAGGGTTGCCCGGCGCTGAAATCCAAGCGTCCCTGCCGCGGGCGAGCTTGAAAGCCGGCCGGTTTGATACCATCACCGGTCAAGCCGTCAACCGGCCCGACCCGTACCGATTTTACGCCGCACGAGAATGTCAGCACAACATGAGCCCACCGAAAACCACCCCCATGATAAGTCAGTACCTGTCGATCAAGGGACAGTATCCGGACGCGGTTCTTTTTTACCGCATGGGGGATTTCTATGAGATGTTCTTCGAGGACGCCGAACGTGCCGCCGGCATCCTCGAGATCACCCTGACTTCGCGCAACAAGAATGTCGATACGCCGATTCCGATGTGCGGGGTGCCGCACAAGGCGGCCCAAGGCTACATCGCACGCCTGCTCGATGCCGGTCTCAAAGTCGCCGTCTGCGATCAGGTGGAAGACCCGGCCACCGCTAAGGGACTGGTGAAGCGGGAGGTCGTGCGCGTGATCACGCCGGGCATGATCGTCGAAAATGAATTCCTGGAAGAAAAAAACAACAACTTCATCCTGGCCGTGGCCCGCAACGCGGATGCGTTCGGCCTCTCGAGCCTTGACCTATCCACCGGTGCCTTCCGTGTGACCGAAACCGACCGGTTGGAAAGGCTGATCAACGAGAGCCTAAGGATTGCTCCCAGCGAAATCATCTTGCCCGAATCCCTCCAAACCGACGCCGGTTTTTCACTCTTTCTGGACGCCATGGGCGAGCGGTCGGTTTCCTATTTACCGGATGGCAGCTTCGACTATCGCCGCTCGCGTGAGCGACTGCTGCAGCAATTCGAAACGGTGTCGCTCGAGGGTTTCGGCTGTGAGAACCTACGGCTAGGGGTCCAGGCGGCCGGGGCCCTTTTGGCCTACGTCCAGGAGACTCAGAAACAAAAAGTGCGGCACGTCGCCAGGATCGAGGCCTATGGGCTCGACCAGTTCCTGTGGATAGACGAGCTGAGCTGCCGGAATCTCGAACTGATGACCAACATCCGCACCGGATCGCGGCAAGGGACCCTGCTCGGCGTGCTCGATCGCAGCGTGACCGCCATGGGCGGCCGTCTGCTGAAAAACTGGATGCGCTACCCGTCGATGGATATGGGTCTCATCGACGCGCGTTTGGATGCGGTCGAAGAGGCCAAAAAG
>JBATHN010000344.1:0-3978 GCA_049666885.1 Desulfobacterales bacterium | reverse complement strand
GTACATCTTTAAGACCAGTTTATCCGAGTACCAATAGCTGAAGAAATTCATTCCGGCCGCCAACACGAGTGCGATCACCATTCCTTGACGACCGCCCAGTAGTTGTCCGATCCATATGATGAAGGCTGTCAGTGCAGCAAGCAAAAGGGTGGTCTTGATCTGGTTGCTCATTTTTACCGAACTCCTTCTTTGACCTTTTAAGATGACACATGTTTTATAACCAGAGAAAAATAATGCCGATCCAGTTCAAAGCAATACCATCGCAAGGCCGGTGCCTGCTCTGCTTGGCAGAGCATATCATTTTGAATTGATTCAGGCAGCGGACTTCTATCATCCTGCTTCAGAAATTTCTTTTTACTCTTTCGTCCTTTTTCGTTGTTTCTGTGTTACACATGTGTTACGGTTTAGTTACTCTTAAAATTTTTTTAATTCAACCCTGCAAATAAAAGCTTAATATTATTATAAATATTAATAATGTCCAATTTCTCTCGAAAGGACGGCTCCACCTTCCATTGATCTAAAAAAGACCCTGAATCCAGCCAAACATTATTTGCGGGAAGAGGTGTTTAGTTGTGGAAACTGCTCAAAGAAATCTGAACGTCCTCCCCTCGGATTTTCAAGCAAATCCTCTGACATCGGCAGACACCTTACTGGCACCAGCGCCGCCATACACGGCTGCCCAAGTAGAAAAAAATGATCTGCTACGCGTAATTCAGCCCGTTGTCGTTGACACAGATGCGGTCAACAAAAAACTTCTCAAAAAACCTCATTTAATTAACAAACTAAATTTCATCAACTTCCAAGACGGTGACGTCTTGTTGAAGTTTAGGCATACCAAGTATGACCGCAGCCTGACCCTGTTGGCCAAGCCCCAGCCTTGCGGCGGCAACCAGCTCGACTGTCGCTGGGTTGAACCAAAAGGGGTCGAAAAAAAATTGCGGTTTTACGATTTTGAGTCCATTTATATCAGTGACGGTCAGAAACTGTTGATTGTTGAACCCAATGTAATCGAGATTGATGAACGGGGCATCAGCTTTTTGTTACCGGATTCATTTTACCAGGTGTGTAATCGTAAGGTCGCCCGACACCCCAGCCGAGATATCCGGGTTCAGCTGATTCAAAACAGCTCACTGTTCAAGGGAACGCTCTTATCGTTCAATGCATTCTCATTTCACCTTGACCTGACAGTTGACCCACCGCAGACGTTTAAATGGATTAATTCGCACATTCCCGCCAGCCTGATCCTTTCCAATGAAAAGGAGGTCTTGTTTACGGGCGAATGCAGGATTATCAAGGAATCATCCGGGCAGAAAACAAGGACTTTCATTGTGGAGCCGCTGAAGGATCACATCCAGCGCTTCAAGAACAAGAAATTTCGCAGCCTTCGGCAGCAACTGACCCCTTCGCCGACTGTGACCTTCCGGCATCCGTTCAACCAAAAGGTAATTACCTTAAAGGTACTTAATATTTCCGGATCCGGGCTGTCAGTTGAAGAGAGCTTGAACAACGCCATGCTACCACCTGGAATGATCTTACCGGAACTGGAAATCAGCTTCGGTATCTCTTCCAACATTAAATGTAAAACCCAGGTTGTTTACCGTAGCATATGCGAAAAGGAGGACAAGGACGACTCGGTAAAATGCGGTCTGGCGCTGCTCGACATGGACAGCCAGCATCACGCTCGTTTGCTCTCATATTTGCAGCATGCTGAAAACAGCAACTCTCATGTCTGCAACAAGGTGGATCTGGATGCCCTCTGGGACTTCTTCTTCGAAACCGGATTCATTTATCCGGATAAATACGAGTTCATTGAAAAGAATAAGCAGCAGATCAAGGAAACATATCAAAAACTCTACACTAAAAATCCCAAGATTGCCCGTCATTTTATCTACCAGGAGAAGGGCCGTATTATGGGGCACATGGCAATGGTTCGCTTTTTCGAAAATACCTGGCTGATCCACCACCATGCCGCCCGAAAGTCGGCACTCAATCGAGCCGGCCTGATCGTACTCGACCAGATCGGCAATTTTACCTATGATTCCTACCGGCTCTATTCTCTTCACATGGATTTTCTGATGTGCTATTTTCGACCGGAAAACAAATTCCCGAACCGGGTTTTCGGCGGCGCTGCCGAACGGATTGGCAACCGAAAGGGATGTTCGGTCGATACATTTGCTTACACCCATCACCACCGCCGGCCTGAAGATGAATTTAGCCTTCCCTATAACTGGAGCCTTGCCAAATCCCAGGACAATGATTTTTTTGAACTTGCAGACTACTACGAATTTACTTCTGGTGGTCTCGTTTTAAATGCCCTCGACCTCGAATTCAGCACGCATGATAGCAACGATTTGTCCGAAGAATTCTGTCGACTTGGCTTCAAAAGGGAGAAATTCTATTTTTCACTGAAAAAAAACGATACCCTTAAAGTTTTTTTTCTGGTTACCGTTTCCGACATTGGCTTGAACCTGTCCAATCTAACCAACAGCATCTTGGCCGTCATCATCGATTCGATAGATTTGAAGCCAGAAATCCTCCAAGAAGCATTAAGTATGATCATGCACAAAATCGGTCAATTTGACATGCCGGTGCTTTTGTATCCGCATACCTATGCTGATGAGTCCCAGTTGCCGTATGAGAAACTTTACAACCTCTGGATCCTGAATACTTCCGACCGTTCTGATCTTTATTTCAGCTATGTCAAAAGGCTTTTACGTTATGTAAAATGAAGGTACCGTTAGCCGCAAAAAAACACCACAACCTGTTCGTCCAAGTTAAATCGAATGTTTTCACTGTAAGTTTCATGCCGGACGGCGGCCTCGACAGGTGATGACCGGTGTGTAGGTAAATCTGCGCGGGGAATTTACAAATGCCTGTTCGAACTCCGATCTAAATCCCTCAAAACCCCTCTCGTACTCGTCGAAAGGATAGCCCGAGTTCCGGGCGGCGATTTCCACCTTTTTCGTCCAGTTAAAGGCATCGGCTTCTTTGAGTTCGCCGTAAATCAGGTGGTGTGGCATCATGTCGACCGCGATGTCGCGGAAACCGAGATCATAAAGATAGGCATAGAGCTTACGTCCGGCATACGGGTCGAAACCGGCCACTTTTTCAAGGGCATTCATGACGCCTCCCAAGGCGGTTTCGAGCCGAGGTGACAGTCCGTAGTGGTTCAAGCAATTGTGATCGAGGTCGATCAAGCAAAGAATACCGCCGGGCTCAACAATTTGGGCGATGTTTTTCACAATCTCGAAACTCTCGGTGCGATAGTATTCCAGGACGAAGCGGATCCAGACCAGGTCGAATCGGCCGAGTGTTTCCAGCGGTTTCCGGATGTCCATTTGACAGAAGCTCAAACCGGTGGAGGTGTATTTGGATTGTGCAAACCGGACGCGCTGTGGCGCGATGTCGACACCGATGGTTTCGGCACCCGGTTGGGACAGTCGGTTGAGTATAAAGGTCGTTTTGCCCGATCCACAGCCCAGATCGGCAACCCGCATGCCGGCGGTGATTCCAGACCAGAGTGCCTGCATTTCGACCAGACGGGGATCGGTTTTCAGGTCCAAACGAAGGGCTTCTTCATCGCTTTCCATCAAGTAGTCTTTTTGCATGCCTTAACAGCACCTCCGTCTGGTACCTGTACCGTTTTCTGTTGATTTCCTGCGATTTACAGCACTTGCCGGTGGCCTGTCAATCGGTTATTCAATCCCTCGGCCGGTTACAGCCGTAGAAAACCGAATTTACTTGACCTGTGCAGTGTTTATTTTTACTTGTTAAGATTAAGAAAAATTAAGTTGGCAATTTGGGACGATGAGGCGCCCGGCCGACAAGGCGCGAAAACGCAGGAATATCTGGATATTCCGAGTTTTCGCACCGGCAGTCGGACGGGATGCATCGGCGTCCCAAATGTTAAGCTCTTTTTGAGTGAGCCCTAAGTGACGTTTTACGACTTCAGACGGTCAAATGCCACCATTATAGGAG
>JBATHN010000343.1:0-7527 GCA_049666885.1 Desulfobacterales bacterium | reverse complement strand
TGGCCCTATTTCTGGGGGCTTTAGATGCGTTGATAATGGCGGCGGCCATGCCCACCATTGTAGAAGACCTGGGCGGCCTTCATCTTTACAGTTGGGTGTACACGGCCTACCTCCTCGCGCGCACGGTTTCTCTTCCCATTTTCGGTAAATTGGCCGATATTTATCCGACGAAACCCCTTTACATCGTATCGATTCTGATTTTCATCGTAGCCTCCCTGGCGGCCGGTTTTGCAAAAAGCATGTTTTTTCTGATCGTATGCCGCGCCATTCAAGGAATCGGCGCTGGTGGCAATTTCGCCCTGGTGTACATCGTTCTGGCGGATATTTCTCCCTCCGAGGAACGCGGGAAGGTCTATTCACTGGGAAGCTTAGTCTGGGGGGTGGCAAGCGTTTTAGGCCCAACCATGGGCGGATTCATTGCAGCCTATTTTTCATGGCCCTGGATCTTTTTTATTAATGCGCCACTTGGCTTGCTGTCTCTGGCCGGAGTGAGTTTATTTCTCCAAGAAACACGTGAAAAAAAGAAAAATGCGGTCATCGATTACACTGGTGCCTTGACCATGACCATCACTGTTTTGGGCCTGCTTTTCGTTTTCCTGCTTTCCGGTCGAAATCATGCATGGAGTTCACCACTTATCCTTACGCTTTGGGCGGTCACTGTCGCGTTTGGTGTATTGTTTTACAAGGCCGAACGGCGCGCGAAGGATCCGATCCTTCCCATTGACTTTTTCAAACTACGCGGCTTCAGTGTCGGCAACGCCGCTGTTTTCATGAGCAGCTTCGCCATATTTTCCTACTTTGGATTTGCGCCGCTATTTATTCAGGAGGCTTTGGGGAAAAGCCCCGTTGCGGTTGGAACAACGATGCTAGCATTAAGCCTGGGTTGGTCCTTAGGCTCTTTGGTGCTGGGCCGTTTTGTTCATCGTTGGGGGACCAGAAAATCTTCTGTAGTGGGCGCTGTTTTCTTGACTGTCGGCTGTGCCCTTACGCTTACATTTTCGATTAACACTTCTATAAACACCTGTTTTTGGGTTTTTGCACTGGTCGGAGTCGGTATGGGTTTTGTGTCCCTGGCAACAGTACTTGTGGTGCAGAACAGCGTTGATGCGTCTGATCTGGGTGTGGCCACCTCCTCCCATCAATTTTCTCGTAACCTCGGGGCGACCGTTGGTATTGGAATATGCGGCAGTATCTTTACCACCGGGTTTTCAACGCAATTTCAATCCGCGTTGGCAGGTACTCTCGCTGGAAAAATCCCGGACGTTTTGGTTGGTAAAATTCTTCGCAACGCCGACAGTATACTGCAGCCCGAAATTCGGGTTCAACTGTCACCCGAAGTGTTTCGGCATCTGAATCAGGCGGTCGCACACGGTGTGCTGCTCGTATTCTGGGTCACACTCACGGCTGCCATCGCCTGCCTGATTTGCTGCATTTTCTTACCACGGGAGAAGCGATGAAAAATCGCAATGACGTTCATCTTGAATTATTGACAAATTGATTGCCATCTGACAAACTTACACAATTTTCCCGCCTACATTACCCCCGAAATATGATGGAATAAATACAACTTCATGCGACTGAATATGAAATTTCCCGACTTGATGAGCCGCACATTAGAGCTTTATTTGGCTGGAGACGACACGGACTGGAAATATGATTGAGAAATTCGAAACATTCATCTGAAAATAATTCCATTACCCTTTTGGAGCGCTCTTCCGATTAGAAATGCTCAACCATGAAAGGATAAGCGCGATTTTGGAGGTTTGCCATTAAAAACAGAAGCCTGTTTAATAACGCCCACAAGGCGAATTACGACGCGTCGTCGTTAGAAGTATTGAAGGGTCTTGACCCGGTCAAACGTAGGCCCGGAATGTATACCGATACCTCTCGGCCGAATCATCTGGCCCAGGAGGTTATTGATAATGCGGTTGATGAGGCAATCGCCGGTTTCGCCAACCGAATCAATGTCATTTATCACGATGATGGATCGCTTGAGGTAAGTGATGATGGCCGAGGCATGCCTATCGACATGCATCCCGATGAAAATATGTCCGGTGTTGAAGTCATCATGACAAAGCTTCATGCCGGAGCCAAATTTGACACTAAAAACTACCGATTTTCTGGTGGTCTGCATGGGGTTGGCGTATCAGTGGTAAATGCTCTGTCAATAAAGCTCGAGGTCGAAATTAAGCGGGACGGCAACAAATACGCCATTTCTTTTAAAAACGGTAAAAAAGCGTCAAAACTAAGAATAATCGGAACGGTTGGAAAACGAAATACCGGATCAACGGTTAGATTTTGGCCCGACGGACAATACTTTGATACGGTGAAATTTTCCGTACGCCGGTTAAAGCACGCACTGCGCGCAAAAGCCGTTCTGTGCCCACGGCTGACAGTTACCTTTACAAACAAGCACACCGGCGAAACGGACTCCTGGTACTTTGAGGATGGTCTCAAAGACTATCTGCTTGAAAACCTGTCGGGATACGACCGCATTCCGGAAGAGCCTTTCGTCAGCGAACAAGAGGGAAAAGAGGAGGCCGTGAGTTGGGCGGTTATCTGGCTGCCGGAACAATGGCAGATGATAGCCGAAAGCTATGTCAACCTTATTCCGACGTCTCAAGGCGGCACGCATGTAAACGGCTTCCGAAGTGGCCTTTTGGCAGCCGTGAGGGAATTTTGTGAATTTCGCAATCTGATTCCCCGCGGTGTCAAACTGTCACCAGATGATATTTGGGATAAATGCAACTATGTTTTGTCTGCGAAGATGAACGACCCACAGTTTTCGGGGCAAACTAAAGAGCGCCTTGGATCACGGCAGTTTGCAGCGTTTGTCACCAATGTTGTCAGAGATGCATTTGCCCTGTGGTTAAACCATCATACCGAGGCGGGCGAAAAATTAGCCGAGATGGCAATTGAAAACGCCCGCAAAAGGCTTAATGCTGCCAAAACGATCGTGCGGAAAAAAGTGGGAAGCGGCCCCACACTCCCCGGCAAACTTGCCGATTGCATTACCCAAGACCCTGCCGAAAGTGAGCTTTTTTTGGTGGAGGGTGATTCCGCAGGTGGATCTGCTAAACAGGCTCGCGATAAACAAACCCAAGCGGTGCTGCCGTTAAGAGGTAAGATACTCAATACTTGGGAGGTTGAAACAGCGGATATCCTAAAATCAGGTGCAATCCATGATATCGCGATTGCTGTCGGTGTTGATCCGGGCACTTCGGATCTCTCAAATCTTCGCTACCGGAAAATCATTATTTTAGCAGATGCCGACTCAGACGGGCTTCACATTGCATCGCTTCTATGTGCTCTGTTTCTTCGACACTTCAGGTCTTTGGTTCAGGCGGGCAATATCTTTGTTGCGATGCCTCCTCTTTACAGAATCGATCAAGGAAAAGAGGTCTATTATGCCCTGGATGAAATGGAAAAGGATGATATCCTGAAACGATTAGACGGCTCGCCAAGAAAAGCAAAACCAAATGTCCAGCGTTTTAAAGGGCTTGGTGAAATGAATCCAAGTCAGCTGCGTGAAACGACCATGCTCCCCGACTCAAGACGATTAGTCCAGCTTACCCTTGATAATGAGAAGAGTATTTTCGAAACACTGGACATGCTTCTAGCCAAAAAACGAACCCATGACCGCAAGCGCTGGCTTGAAAAAGAGGGCGATCTCGCTGATCCAGATGTAATTTTTGTGTAACCGTTAAGAATATTTATACAAATCAACTCGCTCTGTAGAAAGGTTACTCCCATGCGGGCCGGAGCCTGTGAGATAAACCCTGAATCTATAGATGCAATCTAAATTGGAGCAGCCCCATATGTCCGAACAGAAAATGACATCCTATGAAGGCATTGAACAGCTATCCCTTGACGCCTTTGTAAGGCCTTCTTACTTGAACTATGCCATGTATGTCATCATGGATCGTGCCCTGCCGTTTATCGGTGACGGTTTCAAGCCCGTTCAGCGCCGCATAATATATGCGATGAGCGAACTTGGCCTCCGCTCAACAACGAAGCACAAAAAATCGGCGCGGACTGTCGGTGACGTCTTAGGCAAATACCACCCGCACGGTGACACTGCCTGTTATGAAGCCATGGTTCTAATGGCTCAGGATTTTTCTTATCGTTACCCACTCATAGACGGTCAGGGAAATTGGGGGTCAAACGCTTCCCCGAAAGAATTTGCCGCCATGCGCTACACGGAGGCACGTCTTTCGGCATATGCCGACATTTTTCTCTCCGAGATTTCGATGGGTACCGTTGATTGGGCCCCTAATTTTGACGGAACCCTCAGCGAGCCGCGCATGCTTTCGGCCAGGCTGCCGAATGTTATTTTAAATGGCGCCACCGGTATTGCGGTTGGTATGGCAACCGACATTCCTCCCCACAACCTGAATGAAATTATTAATGCATGTATCCACCTGACCGATAAGCCCAAATCTACAATCGATGATATTTGTCAAATCATAAAAGGTCCTGATTTTCCGACCGGAGCGGAGATTATTACCTCAAAAGAAGAAATTACAAACATTTATAGGTCCGGTCAGGGCATGATTCGGATGCGGGCCACTTATGAATGCGAAAATGGGGATATCATTATCACTTCCCTTCCCTATCGGGTTTCACCTGCCAAGGTGATCGAACAGGTGGCGCTCCAGATGAGAGAAAAGAAGCTTCCCATGGTTTCTGACATTCGTGATTTGTCAGACCAGGACGAGCCGACACGTCTTATGATCATGCCGCGTAACAGCCGGGTGGATAAAGAAGCCCTGATTAGCCATTTGTTTGCAACTACAGAGCTTGAAAAAAGTCACAAAGTCAACATGACAGTTATCGGACAAAACCGTAAGCCGCAAACACTTGGACTGTTGGAGATTATTACGCAATGGCTTCAATTTCGCGAGCAAACAGTGATTCGACGGCTGGAATTTCGTTTAAATAAAATCAAAGAGCGTCTGCACATACTCGATGGACTTTTAATCGCCTACCTCAATCTTGACGAGGTTATAAGAATTATACGAGAAAATGACGAGCCCAAACCAATTTTAATGCAAACATTTAGGTTGTCCGATTTGCAGGCTGAGGCGATCTTGCAGATACGGCTCCGTCAGCTGGCAAAACTCGAAGAGATTAAAATTAAAAATGAAAGACAGGGACTAGTAAAAGAGAAAAATTGGATCGAAAAAACACTTGCCTCAAAACAGCGCCTGAAAACCCTGATGAAAAATGAACTTAGGGAAGATGCGAAAAAATACGGAGACGAACGCAGAACCCTGATCGTTGAGCGCGAGGAAGCCCGGGCAATTAAGGCGGTTGAGCTCACGGCTGCAGAGCCAGTAACCGTGGTGCTTTCCACCGGTGGATGGGTGCGTGCGGCTAAGGGGCACGAAGTGGACCCCATTAGTCTTAATTATAAAGCAGGCGATGGATTTTTAAGTGCCGCCCGAGGCAAAACCACACATCCGGCAATCTTTATTGATACAAAAGGAAGGTCTTATTCGTTGCCGGCCCACACACTGGCGTCGGCACGGGGGCATGGGGAACCGCTGACCGGCAAGCTGACTCCCTCTAACGGGGCGAGGTTTTTATCTGTGGTAATGGGCTCGCCAGATCAAAAGGTGCTTCTCGCCAGTGACGCGGGGTATGGTTTTATTACGAATATCGCCAATATGGTGACAAAAAATACCAAGGGCAAAGCCATGCTCACAGTTCCCAGGGATTGCGAGCCGTTGCCACCCGTATATGTCAACAATTATGAAACCGCCTATTTAGCCGCAATTACAACAGAGGGGCGTATGCTGGTGATTCCCGTTAAGGTACTGCCGGAGCTTCCCAGGGGAAAAGGCAACAAAATCATCCACATCCCGCCGGCAAGGGTCAAAAAGCGCGAAGAGTATGTAAAGTTGCTGGAAATTATACCTGAAGGTGCAACCATTAAGATTCACGCCGGCAAACAATCGGTTCGGTTCACACCGGCCAATATTTCTTCTTTTGTCGGCGAGCGTGGGCGTCGTGGTAAAAAACTTCCAAGAGGTTATCGGAAGGCAGACCGGATTGAAATCCTTCATGTCGAAGGCGACAGCAACTCGTGAAATAGAGCCACAAGTCTCATTTTGAAATAGACTTCACCCGAAAAAGCGAATTCTTATCTTTGCGAATTCTTATCTTTTTGTCTTTCCATCTAAGTGGACAGGTTGACAAATGTTGTCAGGGATTGCTTCCCCGGTCCAAAATTCGGGGGGGCCACATCCTACAATGATGGCCGCCGAGTGCTTTGACCATTGTGATTATGCCTGTGTTGGGGAAGGAGACCTCGCAATTGTTGAGATAGCGGACAGCCTGGATAAAGGCAGGAGCAACCTTGAAAGTATCAAAGGAATTGTCTGCAGGGAAAAGGCTGCTGTTTCACTATTTCCCCCATGCCCCCTGGTTGAGGACCTGGACAGCTTGCCATTCAAAGATATTTCTCCTGAAGGAAAATTTTTTATAGATAATGAGAGGATGAGGTTTTTCCACTTGAGCTGACCAGGCTTGAAGAGTTTCGCACTTTGTACAAAAAAGATGTAGGCCTTCCCTTTGTCTGCTACCTCTTCCCGATGAGCGGTCTGAAGGAGCGACTCCCGGTGTTGAAAGATGCCGGTCTGGTTTCCACGGTTCTGGCCTTGCAGTCCGGCAGTGAGATGATAAATAAAAATGTATTCAAAAGAAAGTTTAACCGGGATGTGTATTTGGAAAGTGCGGAGCTGCTCCATGCAGAGGGAATCAAAATCTAAACTGACGTGATCACCTTTAATCCGTTTGAAACTGAACAGGACTTACAAAAAACCCTTGATGTGCCGGCAGACCTTCCAAAACCATTCAATCTGGACGTCAATAAACTCTATATCCTGAAAGGGACTGAGATTGACACGATAGCCCAGGAACAAAAGCTAGTTGTTCAGGTTCCTGAACATGTTTTCGATTTGTATGTCCGATTGTTTTCCTGACCAGGTGGAGCAGAATTGGAGCTGCCCTGCCCAGGTTGATAAGCAGGGGTTCGCTTTTTAAAAGAAACCGTATTTTTGGTTTTCTTATAAATCCGTACTTTTTTAATCTTCCCTTCAGGCTGGTTAACAAAATAGCACGGGTAACAGAACGACAAAAAGGCTGAAAAACAGGAGTAAACATACTGGGTCAGATTTAATCGTCGCAATGGTCATGCAGGCCATTTTTTTCAAGGACGGTATAAATCATTGCTGGTCGATGATGATAACATAGTCACTTCTTTTGTTAATTTTTCAACCTCTTATAGCTTTTTTTGGTTTGATTTGCCTTGCGAAATCAGTGGTTCGGTACTCAGATCACGCCGGAAATTTCCTCGGCATGGTTCAACTCGAATACGCTATCATCATGTTACGGTATTTTTGCGATGCATTGCAATCAAGCAACAGAACGCTTCAGAGATTAAACAGCTTCATCTCATGCTCTTCGGTGATCGGCCTGTGGTTACATTATTAACAAGACACTCGATGCCCTCGCATATCTATG
>JBATHN010000342.1:0-2708 GCA_049666885.1 Desulfobacterales bacterium | reverse complement strand
GCGTGTGCCTTCCTGGCGACGCCTTACGGGCGGCGCCTCACCGGTCAGACCATGTATGTCGACGGCGGCGCCAGTATTATGGCATAAGTCAAAAATTGAACAGCGACCCAATGAGGCAATGAATTTCTTGCTGTTGGGTTTAAAGGCCCCGGCAAAAATTAATTCCACATCTTGTTTGTTTTAGGGCTCGCCTACTGCGTTACATCCATCAATACCTATCTCGATGTGCATCTATGGATGTGCCTTGTAGACAATTCATAATCCGTCACAATATTGTGAAATCATTTCTTACCGTGACCCTCAAGGAGGACCAAATGACAGAGAAGAAGAATTTCAATCCGATTCTTGGAAGCAAAGAACTGGCCGACTATCTGCTCGACGCCGGGCAGCGAACGGTGCTTTTTTGGGATGTCATGCGCCGGCGCGGCAATCAGTATCTGGAGCACATGGCCGAAACAGTCCCCCACGTGCTGCAGTTCGAAGGCGAGTTGGTCCTGGATGGCCGCACGCTGCCCCGACCCGTGAACTACGGCATTGTCAAGATACACCCGCCTGCGGGGACCGTCATTGACAATCTAAAGCGGCCCTTTGTCGTCATCGACCCCCGCGCGGGTCACGGGCCCGGCATCGGCGGTTTCAAGGCCGAGAGCGAGATCGGTGAGGCCATGCGGGCGGGACATCCCTGCTACTTTATCGGCTTTACGCCAATGCCCGAGCCGGACCAGACGATCGAGGCCGTGATCGAGGCCTGGGCGGTCTTCCTCAAGCGGGTCGCGGAACTGCACGCTACGGCCGAAGGCAAACCGGTTGTGATCGGCAATTGCCAGGCGGGCTGGGCGCTGATGATGCTGGCGGCCAAATACCCCGATCTTTGTGGTCCGCTGATTTTGGCCGGATCACCCCTGTCCTACTGGGCGGGTGTGCGCGGCGTCAACCCCATGCGCTATACCGGCGGACTGCTGGGCGGCAGCTGGTTGACGGCACTGGTCAGCGACCTCGGGCATGGGCAGTTCGACGGCGCCTGGCTGGTGCAGAACTTCGAGAGTCTCAATCCGGCCAACACCCTCTGGTCCAAGCAATACAACCTCTATGCCAATATCGATACCGAGGCGCCCCGCTATCTAGGCTTCGAGCGCTGGTGGGGGGGACACGTGGTGCTGACCGGCGAAGAAATGCAGTACATCGTCGACAACCTGTTCGTCGGCAACAAGCTGAGCTCTGCCGAGATGGTCACAGGCGACGGCGTGCAGCTGGATTTGAGAAAGATCCGCTCGCCCATTATTTGTTTGTGTTCCAAGGGCGACAACATCACACCGCCCCAGCAGGCGCTCGGTTGGATTCTCGACCTGTACCAAAGTGAGGACGACATCCTGGCCGCCGGCCAGACGATTGTCTACGCAGTGCATGAAACCGTCGGCCATCTGGGAATCTTTGTTTCGGGCAGCGTGGCCAAGAAGGAGCACCAGGAGTTCGCCAACAACATCGATCTGATCGATTGTCTGCCTCCCGGGCTCTATGAGGCCGTCATCCAGAAGAAATCCCCGGATGCGGCCAATGTCGGGCTCGTGACCGGAGACCACATCTCCCGGTTCGAAAGCAGAACCCTGGACGACATTCGCGTCCTGGGCGGGAACACGCCGGACGAGGAGCGCTGCTTTGCCGCCGTGGCTCGTTTGTCCGAGTTAACCAACGGTCTCTACCGCACCGCGGCGCAGCCGATCATCCGCGCCTTTGCCACCGAACGGAGTGCCGAATGGCTGCGGCGCAGTCATACGCTGCGGGTCGGCTATGAGCTTTTCTCCGACCGCAATCCGGCGCTGCAGCCACTGGCCGCAGTGGCCCGGACTGTTGAGGACAATCGCCAACCGGTGGCCGCCGACAACATCTATCTGCAGTGGGAAAAGGTATTCTCGGACTGGATCAAGTCGAGCCTGGAGACCTTTGGGGAATGGCGGGATGCGATGATGGAGACCATGTTCTTCGGAGTATACGACCAGTCCTGGCTGCAAGCCTTGTTGGGTCTGCCGGCATCGGATGAGCCGCCCAGAAAGCATCCCGGCGCGAACCCTGAGCATACGGCCTTCGTCAAACGCCGGATCGAAGAGCTGCGGAAAAAAATGAACAAAGGAGGGCCGCGCGAGGCGGCGATTCGCGCTCTGGTTTATGTCCGCATGCCGGAGAAGGCGGCCGACGAACGGGCTTTCGAGATGCTCCGCCGGATCAGGGCCGAACATGGTGCGGAAAAAACCCTGACCGAATTCAAGCAGGATCTTCGCGAACAGTATTTCATGCTCCGGCTCGATGAAGTAGGGGCGGTGGCGCTGATTCCCGAATTGCTCAAAGGTCATGAAGACGAGTGGCCGAAGCTTCTGGAATATATCCGAAAGGTCGCCACCGCCGGCGGACCGCTGGGAGAGGAAGGAAAGCGGCGGTTGGCAGAGTTGGAGCGGCTGTTCACCTCCCCTCCAGCGGTCAAACAACCGGGGCGCAAGCCTAAAAGATCTCCCAAGAAAGAGGGAGTGAAAACATGATCACCAACAAGACATTCGATGAAATTCAAATCGGTGAGAGCGCTCGAATTGAGCGGATGTTGACCAAACAGGATATCGATTTGTTCGGGCTTTTGTCAGGCGACATGAACCCGACCCATTTCAGCGACGAGTACGCGCTGATGCTGCTGGAGCGCCACAAGCTGGTCGGCCACAGCA
>JBATHN010000341.1:0-6587 GCA_049666885.1 Desulfobacterales bacterium | reverse complement strand
CGCATCTGCTTTGTTGTCGGGCACTTGAAGTACAAAAGTACGTCTGCGCGCCCGACGCCTTGCATCTGCGGCACCCTGTAAACGCTTACAATTAGGTGGCTTCAAGCGCATCGAACGTTGCAACCCTGCGAACGGTTACAAAATTTCTATCTTAGGGAGGAAAGTACGATGGGCAATAATGAAAAGGAATACTATTATGCAGGTGCGAAAAAAATCAAATTGCAAAGACTAACGGACAGTTTTGCTGTCAGATATAAGCCGGATACAACGTCAAAGGCAATGGAATTAAAATTGCGCGCAGACACCTACTTCGCAGATGCTGATGAGCGGAAGGAACTGCCGAATCATCGCGTTGTCATCGTTACAGTGCCTCATACGCGCCTTGCCGCTGACACGAAAAACTCAATTAAGAAATTGGAGACTGAAAACGATGTCGAATTTGTGACCCCTGTTTTCAGAGAGAGTCAATCCGGTTTGCGTATGGTTGCTACCGATGAGATTACGGTCCGATTTAAAGACAGTGTTTCACAGCATGATATCGATAACTTCAATCAAACCAACGGCGTTGAGGTGATCAAAGAGAATCGATTCATCAAGAAACAATTTTTACTGCGTGTAAAAAACCCTGCTGAAACCTTAAAAATTGCCAATTTGTATCAAGAGTCGGATCTAACTGAATTTGCGGAGCCGAATTTTATCACCGAAGCTCGCAAAGCCGCATTGCCTGATGATGAGTATCTGGGCCAACAGTGGCACTTGCACAACACCCAGCAGGGATCTGGTTTAGCTGGTGAAGATGTGAGCGCGGAAGAGGCGTGGGAAATCACCGAAGGATTGCCGCAAATCGTCATCGCCATAATCGATGACGGCGTCGATATCGATCACCCCGATTTGAAATTAAACATTTGGAAGAACCCTGACGAATCCGAGCCTGACGTGCATGGGTGGGATTTTTATGATGATAATAATGACCCGCGGCCCAAAAAATTTACACCTCCATATGATGACCTGCCGGGTAATGATAGCCATGGTACCCCTTGTGCAGGAGTTGCGGCCGCAGTCGGCGGCAACGGGTCCGGTGTTGTTGGCATTGCCCAACATTGCAAGATATTGCCTGTTAAAATTTTTATGGCTGATGATCTCGTTCCCTTCAATACGTTGGCCGATGCTATTCGTTATGCCGGGCAAAAAGCGGATGTGTTAAGTAACAGCTGGGGAATTCCTCCCAGCAGCGATGTGGAGCAGGCGATCAAGGACGTGGTTCAGACCGGACGCGGCGGTAAAGGCACACCGGTATTTGTGGCGACAGGAAACGATTTTTCATCGTCTATAGGTTTTCCGGCCCGTGTGCCTGAGGCCATCGCGGTAGGAGCCTCAACCAATCAGGGCACACGTTCGGCTTACAGCAACTATGGGCAGGGCATAGATTTTGTCGCTCCCAGCAGCGGCGGGACGAGAGGGATTTTTACAACGGATGTTTCCATTCCGGGCAGAGGATTTAATGTCGGTACTATTAACGCGGGGGATGCCGAGGGACTTTACACCAACTCTTTCGGTGGAACGTCATCTGCCACGCCGCTGGCTGCCGGGATTGCGGCTCTGATATTATCTTTAAACCAAGAACTGACCTGGCAAGACGTGCGGCGGTACATGCGGAACACTGCCGATAAGATTAACCAAGAAAATGGCAATTATGTGAATGGGTACAGCCTTGAATACGGATATGGGCGCGTTAATGCCTACAGGGCGCTGGATGCGGTCATGGAAGATATGGAAAACGGCGGCGGCAGTGAGCATATCATAGCCAGAGAAGCTGCTCCATCCCTTGCCGTACCGGACGAAGATTTGAACGGAATTATCAGCTCCATCGGCATTGATGAAGATGGGGTTATTGAATCGGTTGAAGAGGTTTTTGTCAACATTTCACATACGTATCGCGGCGACCTGCTCGTATCGCTTATCAGTCCCAACAATATTTCGATCAATTTGCACCAGGGGCAAGGCGGCGGAGCAGAAAATTTAATAGCATCTTATAATAATGGAACAACCTCAGATTTGCAGCAGCTTGAAGGCACCGGAATCCGGGGAAATTGGTCGTTAAGGGTCATTGATCGATGGCCGGATGATACCGGTACTTTAAATAGCTGGGGTTTAAAGATTAGAACAAAGGGCAATGTTTTGAGGGAATCTGTCGCCTCCGGGCTCCATATTCCAGATGATGATCCACAGGGCATTACCAGCACGATAAATTTTCCAGTACAAGGAAAAGTTAAAGATATCAAAGTACGGTTAGATGTTTCGCACACCTATATCAGCGATTTGTTGGTCAGCTTAACTTCCCCTTCTAATACCCAAGTCATGCTTCACACCTTCGCTGGGGGATCGGCAGACAACATTAACGCCGAATACACGGTGGTGTCGCTTCCTCAGCTTTCACAATTCCTCGATGAAAATGTTAGCGGGGAATGGAATTTACATGTGGCGGACCATTCCGGATTAGATGTTGGAAAATTGAACAAGTGGGAAATCGAAATTAGAATTTAAAGGAAGCAGCCCGGATAAGGAGGAAATACTCTTTATTAAATGCCTTGCGCGTTCCACCTGGTAACAGATTGGAAGCTTTAAAAGGTGACCGGAAAGGACAACACAACATCCGCATCAACGATCAGTGGCGAATATGTTTCAAGTGGAAAGCCGGTGATGCTTACGGTGTTGAAATTGTAGATTATCATTGTTACAGAGGATCTACTAGCTGACCGTCTTCAAAAAGAGGTAAGGGTACTCAGTTCGAATGCTGTTTAGACCATCGGGGGGATAAGATGCCGCGTCGAGTTCGGCTGGATGCTCCTGGAACCTTACATCACATAATAGTGCGAGGAATCGAAAGGCGCAGGATTGTTAACGATGTCGTCGGTAAAGGTTTCGTTTTAGGTCATCATTTGCTATAAAAAATTGGTAAGCGTACACAGGGCACCGCACCTGCTTTGTTGTCGGGCACTTGAAGTACTAAGGTACGTCTGCGCGCCCAACGCCTTGCATCTGCGGCACCCTGTAAACGCTTACAATTAGGTGGCTTGAAGCGCATCGGACTTTTCAACCCTGTGAACGGTTACAAAAATTAATAAAGAGGTTCGTCATGGCAAAAAGTACAAAATACGGCAGTTATTTCTGGCGAGGCGGTCACAAAATCGAGCTGGAAAAGGAAGAAGATGTATTTACCGCCATTGTCAAGAATGGGGAAGAACTGAAAGGGGTGCGCTCGTTGGAGGGTGTCGAAGAGGTCACGCCGGTGCAGAATCGCATCGTCAAGGTTCAGGTGGCTCCCGGCCAACGGGACAGGGCGATGAAACGGCTGCGGTCCAAAGAGATGGACGGAATTGCCCATCATGCCTATCGGCCCAAGGGCGCTTCGAACACCCGCTATTATCTCACTGAACAGATCGTGGTTCGGTTCAAGCCGAATATCTCCAAGAAGATCATTGAGTCGGTGCTGGCCAAAGCAGGCGTCCGGCTGCTCAAGGAGTATCCAGACTCCTCCAAAACCTTTTTGGTGCAGGTCACCCGGGACGCCGGTAAAAACCCCATCAAGGTCGCTAATGAATTGGCAGCCCGCAAAGACGTGGCCTACGCCGAGCCCAACCTTGTCAACCGCTTTCAGAGCTTCTATGTGCCCACCGACACCTTATTCAACCGTCAGTGGCACCTGCGCAGCTGGGACGAGGCCGATCTGTCGGCCGACGCCGATGTGTCGGCCGTGTCTGCATGGGATGTCACTCGGGGTTCCCGCAGCACGGTCGTCGCGGTGATCGACGACGGGTTTGATCTAACCCATCCGGATTTCCAGGGCGATGGTAAAGTGGTGCACGCCAAGGACTATGTGGACGGGGATGCCAACCCGTTTCCCACAAAGGAGCACGACGATTATCACGGGACGCCGTGTGCCGGTGTGGCGTTGGCGGAAGAAAACGGCAGCGGGGTGGTGGGAATCGCACCGGGGTCTGCGTTCATGCCGGTCCGATTTCCATTGAGTGCCGACGACGACACGCTCTGGGAGATCTTTGACTTTGTGGGCAAACGTGCAGACGTCATATCGTGCAGTTGGGGTCCGCCACCGGTGTTTGCACCCCTCGGTCAGCTGTTAGCTGATAAGTTCCGCGATTTGGCCGAAAGCGGCGGCCCGCGCAAGAAAGGGTGTCTGATCGTCTTTGCAGCCGGAAATTACAACGCACCATTGAAAGACCCTGCCAACACCGGATTTGTCTGGCGTCATCCCGAATACGGACTGGTCAATACCAACGGGCCGATTCTCAATGGCAACGCCACCCATCCGGACGTGGTTGCCGTGTCGGCTTCCACCAGCCTCAATCGTAAGGCGGCGTACAGCAACTGGGGTCAGGAGGTCTCGGTGTGTGCCCCCAGTAACAATTTCCATCCATTGGACCCCCAGGCCAACGTACCGGGTCGCGGCATCTGGACCACGGACAACGAGCAGTTCGGCTATGGCTTTACCGGTGGCAGCCGCTTCACCGGAGAATTCGGCGGTACGTCGAGCGCCACCCCGTTGACGGCCGGTGTGGCTGCGCTGGTGATTTCCGCCAACCCGGAACTGACCGCACGCGAGGTCAAACAAATCCTGCAGGAGACGGCAGATAAAATTACGGACACCCATCCGGACCCCGTGCTCGGCCTGAACAAAGGCACTTACGATGCCAATGGGCACTCGGAATGGTTCGGATTCGGCAGGGTGAATGCCGCCAAAGCGGTGCAGCGGGCGGTTGAGATGCGCCTGAGCAGTACGGGGATTGCCGAGATCAAGCTCAGCGCCGCTGTCGCCGATAAACTTACCCAAGGCGAAGACACCAAAATCTACAAAATTTTGCTGGGTTCCGATCTGGGCGTTACGTTGGACGGCCCCGACGGACAGGATTTTGACCTGTATGTCAAAAAAGGCGGCGTACCGACCACCGAAGACTACGATGCCGTGGGCATCTCCGGTTCGGCTGACGAGAAGGTCGTCATCCAGGCAGCACAGCCCGGCGACTACTACGTCATGGTGAGATCTTACCGCGGCTCCGGGGACTTCGACCTGCGGGCCGAGTTGGAAGAATAGTAAAAGCATTTTTTCATGGCCTCTACCGAGACCTATCTGAAAAATATGTGCCCCCAGTTTGAACTGACATTCAAATCGATTCTGTAGTTGTTGACCTCGATTTTCCAGGTTCCGTTATAATCGCTCAGAAGATCAGTCCACTCTCCGTTCTCGGGAAATTGAACGGTGAGTGGCTGTGGCTGGTCAGAGAAGTTCAGTACTATAATAAAGCGTTGCAGCACCCCAGCGGGATCGTGGCCCCACCTGTGGTAGATGACCGCCTGCTTTTCCGTGTCTACACCGAATCCATCTGGCTTGAAGCGGGTTTGCCATTCTTCCCAGTAATCCGGATAGAAGTTTCTAGAACGCAGTCCTGGGAACTGCTTCCGTAGCTCAATGAGCCGCTTATAGAGGCGATAAAGTTCAATGCCAATACTGTCTTTGGTAAGCTTCCACCTGAGCGGACGAGGCAGTACGCGCCTTCCCGTCCCTTCATCGTTTTCAGGTATCCAGTAATCTTCTCCGAACTCCTGACCATTCTGTAGCATGGGAACCCCGGGACAGGTGAGCAGCGCGATTGCGTAGGGCTGGGTTTTATACCACCTCAACGATCCAAGATTCTCGCGGGCGCCTGCCTGCCAGGCAACATGCGAATGATCGTGATTGCCGAGGTAGATTGTGGCAGCTTTTTCACTAGTATTTAAATACCTATCGTTATTGAAAGAGTTCAGGATGCGCGCGTCAATTTGATGATTCCATAGATAATGGAAACAACGCTCGTACATCGCATTATCCCAGTAGCTGGTTGCGCTTGTCTCATTTGTGATTGTGGCTGCACTCTGTTCGAGAT
The DNA here is from genome assembly GCA_049666885.1 of Desulfobacterales bacterium. Taxonomy (GTDB): domain Bacteria; phylum Desulfobacterota; class Desulfobacteria; order Desulfobacterales; family SG8-13; genus JARFQH01. The sequence goes on along the minus strand of JBATHN010000341.1, from coordinate 648 downwards.
GTTCAAGGGTCATTGAAAAGTTCTTCTCACCAATTTTATCCAAATGGCTTTGGATATCCTCCAGCAGCTTGGGTATACCTTTGCTGTCGCTTAGGACATGATAGTTCACGGTGTTGTCAAATCGGATGCCGTCGATTCCGAAAACATCAATCCAATAAAGACAAACATCCCGGATGAACTCCCGGGTGCAGACGTTATTGAAATTCAGGTCCTGTAGGCCCGCAAAGGTGCCGCCAAAGGTCCCGGTGTAAGGACATTCATCGCGGTTTTTATAAAGATGCTTGTAGGGAAAATCCTCACTCGCATGGTTGAAAACACCGTCCATAATCACATGAATACCCCTTGCATGACATGCCGATATCAGCTTCTTGAGCCAAGAGATTTTTTCTGCCGGGCGGTTCAGATCATTTGCATAACGATACTCCACCGCAAAGTACTGGAAAGTTTCATAGCCCCAGTCGAAATCGCGGTTTTTCCAGGCAGTCCAGGGCATAAAGAGGATTGCATTGATACCCAAATCGGCCAGATAGTCGAGCTTGTCCCTGATTGAATCGAGTGGCGCCCGTGCGCCTCGAAACTCATCGGTAAAATCATCGATATGCATCTCATAGACGATCAAATCCCGCAGGTGTTTTCGCCCACCTGCCA
>JBATHN010000340.1:0-1957 GCA_049666885.1 Desulfobacterales bacterium | reverse complement strand
CGTTGTCAAAGAAAGGTCGGTAGGGTTGATTTCTCCTCTTCTTGTCAAAGGAAAGTCGGGAGGGATTATTAAAAATGAGACCACAATTACCATTTAGAGTACTAAGGGCTTACTCAAAAATAACTTTACATTTTGGACGCCGGTGCATCCCATCTGGTCGCGTTTCGAAAACTCTGAATATATAGATATTACTGCGTTTTTGCGCTTTACCAGACGGGCGTCTCAACGCCCAAAATGACGAACTTATTTTTTCGTGAACCCAAAGTTGGAAACCACCGCTGACTTTTTTATGGAGAATATTCCGATGATGCTCAAACGCAGTAGGCACGCACGAGGTCCGATGATATTCTACGTCTTCCTGATACAAATCCTTTTCGCTCTTTGTGTTCTTTCGGCAGTCGCCGATGATATGAACGCGAGTACAGAAGACATCGGATCAGATGGAAAGAGTGGTGTAGGCGACATCATCTCGGCTGTCGGCGGCTGCGCCGCACCGGTTGAGGCCGGTTTCAGCGGTGGGTTCTACGCGCTCGATTTCAAAATGGTGAACGTGGCCATCGACCCGGACAGCGGTCACATGGTTCTTCAAAACGGTGCCCGGGCAACCAGTTCCGAGAAGGTGGCGATCCCCTTTACACAGGACGTCTATGCCACATTTATCTTCGAAGGTTCGTCTGCTGTTTCTGATTTAGGCTGGATTCTTTACGGGGATGCCGTTGACGACAACGGCGGTTTTGTGAGCTGGGACAACATACAGCTCGGCAAGAAGCATATTATTTTTCACCGTATCTCAGATGATACCGAAAGCCTCGGCGGCGGAGATGGCGTTCTTGACGCAGATTATGGCAACGGCCAATTCCCGACGAGCAGCGAAGCGGCCTTGGCCGCTTATGACGACGGGACCGGGACCCTGTTTGCCGTCGATCGGGACGGGCAGGTCACACCGCGGGACATGAAAAAACATCTGGGCCGGTTTGCGGCCGGCAGCGAGATCGTTTTCTTTCTGACTGCCGGCAGAGGGCGGGACCTTGCAGAGGCGAGCCAGGTCTTTTTCAATAAACCATGGGGTCCCGACCACTATGATGCCTGCGTTCCCGACAGCGGGAGTCTCTTATGGATCGACGAGGGAAAAGGGATCTTCGAGAAAGTCTTTCACTTGGGAGATGCGGCTAAAGCCGATATCTGTCAACCGGAAACCAATTGGTTGGAAGCCCGGCTTATCGATCGTCTCGATGCTCAATTCGACCTGCATCTTTCAGGCGAGAGTTCTCTGAAGATAACGGTCGGCAACCCTTATCCGCATCTTATCGGTAGCAGCCCGGCGGATGATTCCAATCAATGGATCTTGGGATTCGAAGATAAAAATGCCTCTATGGGTGCCGCGGACATGGATTTCAACGACCTGGTGTTTTTGGTCGAACGACAGAGCGGCGGTACGGCTCAACTGGACCCCGATAAAGCCATCACCCCCGATGAAGAAAATGCCCGTTTCACGAACGTGGAAATACAGGTGTGTGATGCCCAACCGGCCGCCAGTTGTGCCGGCAGAACTGCTCTTATTTATTCTGTATCACCCGATAATGGTGCCAACTGGGTCGAAGTGACCACTTGGGACAGGGTACGCTCTTTCGAACTGGATGCAGAGGGAGCTATTATTCGCGGTGATAACATCGATCCGATTAAATGGACATCCGGTATTCCGGCATCCACCTGCCGCACGCGATCGGTAGATATGCTCGACCAAGGCATCACCGGCAACCGACTGATCTGGAAGGTGGAAATGATGAGCACGAAAGGGGACTGCGTACCGGAGGTGATCGACGTGCAATTGAAGGCCGATGCGGCGATCAATAAAACAGTTTCCAGGACCTCGCCTGTCATCCAGACCAACATTATGTATAACGGTGCCGATGAGACGCCTGCCGACAGCTGGGTCGACCAGGCGCTGCGTGGCCAT
>JBATHN010000339.1:0-3300 GCA_049666885.1 Desulfobacterales bacterium | reverse complement strand
GACCATGGGTATGATCGGCACGATTTGACTCCTTTTTTGTCATTTTTGTTTTCCAACCTTCCAGCCGCCTCGAAGTAGCCTAAAGGCTGAAAATAGATGCTTGTAGTTGACCCCGCTCGACTCACTGGTCAAAAACGAACCAGTAGCCAGAAGCCGTTAGCTGGACGGCTCAGTTTTGTCCGGGGTCTGTTCGGACGGCTCGACTTCCTCTATTTCGCTACTATCAATAATAAGGTTAATGGCTCTTTTTTCAAGTAAGGTCTGCTTGAAATAGTCAAGCTTTTCCGTATTTTGGCTGTAGAAACTCTTTATCTGCTCAACGGGCTGCTGGAAGGCATCGGCCATTTCCTGAAGTCCGGCTTCGACCTCCTCGTCGGTGAGCGTCAGTTTTTCCTGATCGATGATTTTTTCCATAATCAGGTGTCGCTTCACCTGCTTGACCGCCGTGTCCCGGTAGTTTTCGGCGATCGCTTCACGGGAGAGCCCCATCTCCTCGAGGCTTTTGTTGCGATAGGCAAACGATCGTTCGGCATCGTCGACTATCGCTTCGAGCTCGTAATCAATCATGACGTTCGGCACGTCAAACTCGGTTTTGTCGATCAGTTCGCCAAAGACCTGCTCGTTAATTTCCTGCTCGGCCCGCTTGGCATAACCCTCATCCAGGTTTCGGCGGACCTGCGCTTTCAGTTCATCGAGGGTATTGTAATTGCCGGCTTTTTTGGCCAACTCATCATCGATTTCAGGGATATCCTCCTCCCGGATCTGGTTGAGAGTGACCTGAAAGTCGATGGTAGTCCCCGCCAGCTTTGCATTTGAGTGATCTTCGGGAAAAGTGACCTTAATCTCCCGGGTTTCATTGGTCTGCATGCCGATCAGGCCTTCATCGAAAGACGTCGAAATGCGGCCGTCACCGATTTTGAGGGTAAAGTTCTCGGTCCGCTGGGTTTCGGCAAAGGGTTTGCCGTTTTTGAGCCCTTCGTAGGTGACCATGACATGATCCCCATCCCGTGAGGGGCGTTCCTCGCCAATCGGTTTGTGTCGTGTCAGGTTCTTCTGGAGGGCTTTAAGCTGCAGCTCGATCTCGGCGTCGTCGACCGTGTATCGGGTTTTTTTAAGCTTTAAGCCTTTGAAATCAATGTCGTTAATATCGGGCTTGACCTCGACCGTGGCATCGTATTTGTAATCTTCGTTCGCCTTGAGATCCGGCGGGTCGAGCTCTGGATTGCCGATAACCTTTAAGTCGGTCTTCTTCAGGGCGTCGATGAACGACTCCTTTATCAATTTGGATGACACATCGGCATGGACATCCTTTTTGAACATGCGTTCCAAAACAGATCGGGGGGCTTTCCCAGGGCGAAAGCCTTTGATTTTGGCCGTTTTTTTAAGCTGACTGTAGGCGGAATCCAACTGGCGGACAACTTCTTCCTGCGGGATTTCGATGTGCAGCGTTTTCTTAACATCGCTCACATCTTCAACTGTAACGTGCATAGCCTTCCTCTCTATGAATCAACATCAGCCCAACTGGGTGCCGATCAAGACATTCCACACCACCTGAGTCTGATTGGAGAATTGAAAATGGTTTGCGGGGACGCAGGCAACAGCGTTATCCCCCTTCGGTCACATGCCGAGGGCCACACCGGCGGCATCTATTCAGCAATTCAACCCAGTGCTGTTCATTATGGCCGCTCGCGCTACCTGCGGTGCAAGCAAGGTGGGGCGTAACCAAGTAAAACGAGAAAATGTCGAAATACCGTCGCGCCAGCGGTGTGGTGCGAGAGGGGAGACTTGAACTCCCATTCTGTCGCCAGAGCTGGATCCTAAGTCCAGTGCGTCTACCAGTTCCGCCACTCTCGCTCGTTTCCGACCGTAACAGTACCTTATCACGATCTCGGCGTCAATCGGCGGGAGCCCCTGATTTGGCGAAATATTGTACGACTGTTGATCGGGAAACAGAGGTGTATCTTCCGACACACCAAGAAATGAGACTCGCTGAGCCTCCGCACCATTTTCTGCGACGGATTAATCGGGTATTCGCAGCCTGTTAACCGGCGAAAAATCTCCTCTAAGGCCAAGCGATGTTAACCGCTGCATCTTGTTGCTTGACATTGGTGCCAAATCAAGTAAAGCACAGCTAAAAAGTAGCAAGAAACATAATATTTATCAATATAGGTGTCAAGAAAAATTGGAAAAGCGATAGTTATGTCAATGTTTTGCAGGGTTATCCCCGTTTTCCGACCTCTGGTTCTCACAATTGCCATTTTAATGTGTCTGTCACCGGCCGCAACGGCCGCCGCCTCAAAAACGATCTACTGGGGGCGCACGAAAAAAACAGTCGTGCTGGACCCCGGGCACGGCGGAGCCGATTCCGGTGCCCGCAGCCCGGACGGCACCTTGGAAAAACAGGTCGCGCTCGATCTGTGCCGGTTGATCGCTGCCGAGTTTGACGGTCCCTACCGTCTGCAACTGACCCGCACCGATGATTACCGACTCGAGATCGAACGTCGCACCGACATTGCCAACAACCTCAAGGCGGATGTATTTATCAGTATTCACGCCGGCGGCAGCTTCAGCCCGGTCCCAGGTGGCGGCGCTATCTATTGCTACAAAGAGACTGCCTCAGAGCGCCTGCCTTATCCGGACCGAAGGCCGGACACCCTCGGCAGTTGGGACAGGATTCAGCTCAAACATGTTCGCACCAGCCATCTGCTGGCTCGACATCTGAAAGACCGGCTCGATCCCCTGATAGATACTGAAGTTTTAGATGCGCCCGTGCTTGTTCTGCAAGGGGCAGACATGCCGGCAGTTCTGATTGAAGTCGGTTACTTGAGCAATCCGAAAGAGGCAAGGGCACTGCGTGACCCCAAGCACTTGGCAGATGTCGCCCGAGCCGTTTCCGGCGCTATCAAGGCGTTTTTCGAAGATCTGCGCAAGGAGAAATAACACGGACCGATTCGGTCCTGATCCACGCGGTAACAATCGCTGATCTATTATAGGAAAGCTTGCACCTTTTGTGGAAGAATGTTAAGAATTCGTCCCATTGGTCTGCACAACGGGGCGTGGCGCAGTCTGGTAGCGCACCTGCTTTGGGAGCAGGGAGTCGGAGGTTCAAATCCTCTCGCCCCGACCATTTTATACATTATTTAAAATATTTATCCGCCTGTAGTATCGCATATCCTCTGTGGCTTCATTCCTTGATATGGATACCCTCCGGCTAATGCCCGGCGCTTTCAGCCGTCGTTTTTAATGCCGTTAAGGTACATCGCCGCTTGAACTTGCATTTGTCGATTCGGGAGCTTTGAG
>JBATHN010000338.1:0-2637 GCA_049666885.1 Desulfobacterales bacterium | reverse complement strand
TCGTCCATCCGGAACGTTGCGTCGGCTGCATGCAATGCATGCCGGCCTGCGCGACTGCCCATTCCCGCACCGGGCAGCTGTTCACGGCAATCATGGAAACGCCGCTTCCCCGGTCGCGGGTCCACGTCGGGGCCGGTTTGATCGGTGAGGGGTTTCCCAACCGCTGCCGCCACTGCGATCCGGCACCCTGCCAACTGGCCTGCCTGCCGGGTGCCATCTTCCGGGACAGCAAATTCGACACCGTTCTTATCGATCCGGACAAGTGCATCAACTGTGCTTCCTGCGCCATGGCCTGTCCTTTCGGCGTGATTCGGTACCATGCCGACACCTTTGCGCCGCCGGGAAAAACCGTCGCCGTCAAGTGTGACAACTGCATCGTCCGTCAGGAACAGGAGCAGATACCGGCCTGCGTTGAAGTCTGCAAGTCAGGGGCCCTGACCTTCGAGGAACCGGCAGCGGCTTCGAAACGCAAAACCGATGCAGTGGCCCGCAGCATTTCGGTCGGTGCCGTGACCGAATCACTACCGCCGGGTTTTGTCCTGCTGAATGCCATCAAGAAGGCGCAAGTCGGCCTGCGGCAGGCGCGGCCGCCCGGGGGGGCAGGCTTGTGAACGGCCCGCATTTTTTACAAATATGAACGAACGATACCCCGACCGCCTTCAGACAGCCGATGTTGCACGTGTCGATCGGCGGGATCATAGGGAAACACCATCATGAACCGACGCCCACAACCGCTGACAGAAAATGGAGGACGATATGTTGATGAAACACGATAAACAGACCATCACCGAAGACGGTCGGTTGATGCTCGACAAGGCCCAGACCGATCAAATCGAAACCGTTTGGGACCGGTACCAGTCCCAACTGCCCCAGTGTGGATATTGCGACATGGGGCTGAGTTGCCGCAACTGTGTGATGGGGCCTTGCCGTGTGGATCCTTTCGGCGAAGGTCCTCAGAGAGGGGTCTGCGGGGCCGATGCCGACATCATCGTGGCCCGCAATCTCGGTCGCATGATCGCCGCCGGCGCGGCATCGCACTCGGATCACGGCCGGGATCTGGTCGAGGTGCTGGCCGAGGTCGGTGCGGGAAAAGGTTCCGGGTATCAAATCCGCGACGAGGCCAAGTTGCGCGCCGTTGCAGCCGAATACGGCATCGAAACCGAAGGCAAAGAGGCCGCGGCAATTGCCGGCGAGTTGGCCGATGCCATGCAGGAGGACTACGGTACCCGCAAGAAAAGCCTGGCCCTTGTGCAGCGTGCACCGGAAAAACGGCGCGAGATCTGGAAGAAGCTCGGCATCATGCCCCGGGGCATCGATCGGGAGACCTCGGAAATGATGCACCGCACCCACATGGGCGTCGACAACGACTGGAAGAGTCTGTTGCTCCACGGACTGCGCAACGCCTTGTCGGACGGGTGGGGCGGCTCCATGATCGCCACCGATGTGTCGGACATCCTCTTCGGTACGCCGACGCCGCGGCCGACCGGCTTCAACGTCGGGGTTCTTAAAAAGGATCGGGTCAACATCGTCGTCCACGGCCACAACCCGGTGGTATCGGAAATGGTGCTGCATGCCTGTGAAGACCCCGAAAAGATCAAGCTGGCCGAAACCAAGGGCGCGGCCGGCATAAATCTGGTCGGCGTTTGCTGCACGGGCAACGAACTGCTGATGCGGCACGGCATCAAGATGGCCGGCAACCACCTCACCACAGAATTGGTGCTCTCGACCGGGGCCGTCGATATGATGCTGGTTGATTACCAGTGCATCATGCCCTCGCTCGGCAACATCGGCGCCTGCTACCACACAAAAATGATCAGCACCAGCGACAAGGCGCGCTTCCCCGGTATGCAGCACCGCGAGTTCCATCCGGACAACGCCGCCCGGCTGGCCGAAGAGCTGGTCAAGGAAGCGATCGAGAACTTCACCCACCGCGGCAACGTTTACATCCCGGTGGAAAGCATCGACGGAATGGGTGGCTTTTCGGTGGAGTCCATCGTCGGTGCCCTGGGCGGGTCACTCGACCCGCTGATCGACGCTATCAAAGCCGGAAAGATTCGCGGCGCGGTAGGGATCGTCGGGTGCAACAATCCCAAGATCAAGCAGGATTATGGTCACGTCACCCTGGCCCGTCGCCTGATCGAAAACGACATTCTGGTGGTCGACACCGGCTGTGCGGCCGTGGCCACCGCCAAGGCCGGGCTCAAGACGGCTGAAGCCGCTCAATACGCCGGTTCCGGCCTGCGGGAAGTCTGCACCGCACTGGGCGTGCCGCCCGTGCTGCACATGGGCAGCTGTGTCGACAACGTCAGAATCCTGCTGGTAGCCGCCGCCCTGGCCAATGCATTGAATACGGATATCAGCGACCTGCCGCTGGCCGGCGCCGCTCCCGAATGGTACTCGGAAAAGGCCGTGTCGATCGGCGCCTATTTTGTCGCCTCCGGAGTCTACACGGTCCTGGGCCCGATGCCGCCGATCACCGGGAGCATGAACGTGGTGAAATTGTTGACCGAGGGGCTCGAAGAGGCGGTGGGGGCAACCTTCGCGGTGGAGCCGGATCCGGAAAAGGCGGCCGTTTTGATCCGTCGCCGCATCGAAAACAGGCGCGCGAAGCTGGGACTTCCGGCACTGGCGGTATGA
>JBATHN010000337.1:0-9012 GCA_049666885.1 Desulfobacterales bacterium | reverse complement strand
CGGCGCGGAGTACAAAGGGCGGCGTGCCGGCTCGTTCGGCGAATTCGGATGCTTCTCGTTTTTCCCGTCCAAAAATCTGGGGGCTTTCGGGGATGGCGGAATCGTCACCACCGGATCGGAGGTCTTGTATGAAAAACTGAAAGTTCTCAGGGCTCACGGATCGAAGCCGAAATACTATCATAAGCTGATCGGCGGGAACTTCCGGCTCGACGCGCTTCAGGCCGCCATCGTTTCCGTGAAATTGACGTATCTCGATCAGTGGAGCACATCGCGCAAGGAAAATGCCAAAACTTACCGCCGACTTTTTGCCGCAGCCGGCCTGGACCGAATTCAGATGCCGGTCGAAAGGGAGAGCCGGCATATCTACAACCAATTCGTCATCCGTGTACCCGAAAAGCGGGCTGGGCTTCGGCGGCACTTGCAAGAGAACCAAATCGGAACTGAAGTCTACTATCCGGTGCCGTTGCACTTGCAGGAGTGTTTTGCATACCTTGGGTATCGCAAGGGTGATTTCCCTTTATCAGAGGCGGCTGCCGACCATACGCTGGCCCTTCCTATCTATCCCGAACTGACCGGTGACCAGCTGGCCTACGTGGTTGACAAGATCAGGGAATTTTTTTCCGGCGGGAATTGATGAATAGAACGGCCGTTACGCCCTTCAACCCATCAAGATGATCGACCCGAAAATCGTCGGACTTTTTACCGATGCGGTGTTGGTCGGAAAAAAAGAGTTTTCCGCTGCAACGGGTAAACGGGACACCCGGGTAACGGGCAAACCGGCAAACCGGTTAGTATCCGAGCCCGAAATCGCCCGAGCGGCCGAACGCGTCCACGCTTCCGCTCTGGAGTTTAACGTAGTACTCGGAGGTGAAGAGGCCATCGGAGTAGAAGCGGTATTTGAGGAATTCGATGTCCCGGCTTGCGCTTGTGCTGTCGGGCTGGCCCATAGCTTCGATGACTTCTGTCTTCGACATTCCGAGACGCAGCTTGTTCATGTTTTTCGATGAACCCGCACATCCGAAAAACAAAACGAGTCCTACCAATAAAACCATGATGCGATTGACCATCGTGTCCTCCATTTTTCGGCAAGGTTAGGGTCGCGGCAAGAAATAGTGGTGACAGGTTGCGCCGGATTTTGGTTTGTCAGTAAGGCAATCCGCCGGCGCATATCAGGACATGTGCCAGTGGATGTAGCGCGGTAGACAGGCCAAAAGACAAGCAAGAAGCGCAACTATTTCTTGCCACGACCCTAAAGCCGGACGTGTCAAAAGAAAACCGATTTCGGCTTACTGGCCCATTTTTTTCTTATACCTCTGTTTCCATAATTTGACAAGATTTTCTCATCGTCCGGTTTGACCTTTTTGCAGCGCCTCTGCATACGCCTCGCGGGCTTCCGCTTCGAGCAGATGACCCCGGTCTGTGTAGCGGGGCGAAAAATGAAAGGGTGTAAATTGTTTCACCCGCGCCAGGCCGGCAAGCGTGCCGGCCTGGCGCGCGGTGAGATGATTTTTTAGACGCGCGATGTCACGGTGTTCTTCCATAAATGCCGTCTCGATGAAAAGATGGTCCGCATGGTCTGTATGGGCCAGAATGAGTTCGGCATTTTTTTCGGTATATCCCGCGTCCGCCACATAACTCACCTTTTGACCGGGTGTGATGATGGCGATTCTGGCCGTCAAATCCGCTAGCGGAAATGTTTTTGGCTGGCTGTTGCCGGCGGTAGCGGCCGTTATTTCAGTTTCGGGAGCTTTACCGGTGTAAAGCGCCATTTTCATGGATTGAAGCCATGGGCCCGGCTTCAGTTCCAAGGCGGCCAATGCGTCCGGCCGGATATTGACATGGAAGCTTTCCTGCAGCGTGAAGGCGAGGCAGGGGATGCCGTGGTCGAGTTGAACCGCGCTGATGGTCAAGCCGGTTTCCCGGTAAAGTGTCCCATCGAACTGGGCCGTTTCCGCATCCTCTCGGGGCTCGAACCGGTTTCGGCAAAGATACCGGCGGCGGAGAACAACGTCGCCATGGATTTCGGCTGCTTCCAGAACCAGGCAGCCGGTGTAATTGTCCACCAGGTTCCACGTGTAGCCGGCCAGTTTGCCCTCGACGTTTTTCAAAAAGCCCCGTGGTCCGAAGACGTAGAGTGTCTTGTCGCGACCAGTCAGGAGACGCAACAACCTGTCAAAACCGGCAAAGTGGTCCATGTGGGTGTGGGACACGAAGACATGGCTGATCTTAAGGATATCCCGTGAGGAGAGGGCGGCGATGTCACCCAAATCGAAAAGAAAAGCACGGTTCTGAAAAAGAAACGGAATGAAGAGCCCCGGGTCGTCGAAAGGTCCGTTGACCAAGCGGGGACTGAATGTCGGACGCATTTCAGGGGAGATACTTTTTAACCTGAAGGTTGATGCACAGGTAGATTTCTTCGTCGGAACCGTAGATATCGACCACATCCTTGTGGTTGATCAGATTTTCCAGAACGAAAGCCGTGACATAAAGGCTGACGACGTGGGGATTCGGCACGATGTTGCGAATTGGTGCGGTGGCAAAATCGATGTCGAAATCTTCCGCCCGGCTCACCTTCTCGAGGCACAACGAGATCTGCTCTTCCAGCGAGTTTTTACTCTTGGTTTCAACCAGTTTTTCCTCCACCAGTTTCATTGCGATGGCATTGGAAAGAGGCTCCAGGCAATCTTTGATACCCTGCAAGGCCAAGCGGCGGGCGTGTTCTTTGGAGGATTCAATTTTAGAAAGTATGGACGACTCCCTGGTACTCGGCCGGAAAACTTTCGACATGTTGCCACCTTTTATGGATGACGGCCCCACTCCAGCAGGGAGCCTGGTTAAATTTTTGCTATATTAATGACAGCGGCCCTGAAATGCAAGTAAAATGTGCACCGCCGGTAGACATGACCCATTCAGGGAAGCGTCTAATCCTTTTCTTCGATGACCATCTGGGCGGATTTCCCGCCGTTCCAGCGGTTCCACTGAAGGTGGAAGGCGATTTTTTTCAGGCGTTCCGGCAGGGCTTGGTTGGGATCGATGTTGAACTGAATGGCGGGGAAAGACCGGCCGGTACCCGATTGGGTCAGGAGCATGCGCCGATGTCGTTCTCCTACAATTTTGCTCTGTTTGATCTGAACATCGCCGGTCATAAACAGCGGTTCGCTGTTGCCACTGCCGAATGGTTGCAGCACTTCGATGTCATCGATCAATTGCTCGGTGATTTGTTCGAAATCGAGGACGCAGTCGATGCGAATTTCCGGCGTCAGATCGATGTCGCCACTGGCGGCCGCGGTTGCCTGTTCGAATGCGGATTTAAAAGCGGAAATATTTTCGGTTCTGATACTCAGGCCGGCGGCCATACCGTGGCCGCCGAAATTTTCGAGCTGATCGGCGCAGGCCGTCAATCCGCGGTAAAGATTGAAGCCGAAGATACTGCGGGCCGACCCCTTGCCGATACCGTCGCGGGTCGATATCAGGACCACCGGCCGGTAATGGTGTTCCACCAGTCTCGACGCCACAATTCCGAGAACGCCCTCGTGCCAGCCTTCATGCGACAAAACCAGTGCCCGGCAGTTGAGTTCCTGGGGGTTATCCTTCAAGTATTGCCTGATTTGCTGTAAGATATGCCGCTCGGTGTCCTTGCGCCGATTGTTCAGTTCATCGAGAAAATCCGCGATTTTCTTGGCCGTCTCGCGATTTTCCGTCAGCAGCAGCCGGGCGGCCAGAAGGGCGTGATCCATTCGACCGGCGGCATTCAGGCGCGGAACGATCTTAAAGGCGAGGTCTTCGGCGTCCACATCTCGGCAAGACAAACGGCAGTTGTTCAGGATGCCGCTGACCCCGGTTCGGGTTCTTCCCGAGCGAATCACCTCTATTCCGGTCGTAACGAAAATTCGGTTTTCATCCACCAGTGGCACCGCATCTGCAATCGTGCCCAGGGCGACGAGATCACAGAGGGCTTTGAGATTCGGCTCGGAACGGGTATGCCAGGCACCCTTTTCCCTTAGGTGTTTGCGCAGACAGATCAGCAGTGCCATGGCAACCCCGACCCCGGCTAGGTGCTCGAAACCGGCCGTGCAGTCCGGCCGCTTGGGGTTGACCACCGCGACCGCAGACGGCAGTGTGTCGGATACGCGATGATGGTCGGTGATGATGACGTCGATCCCGGCGGCGTTTGCCCGTTGGACAGCCGCGTGACTGCCGGATCCGCAATCGGCGGTAACGATAAGATCGATACCGGACGGCACCGCTACCTTGTCGATATGATCGGCTTTGAGGCTGTAGCCTTCCTCTGTGCGATGGGGGATGTAATAAGACACATCCGCTCCGGCTTTCAGTAAAAAATCGAAGAGAATCGCCGCGGCCGTGACGCCATCGACGTCATAATCGCCAAATATCATTATTTTTTCCTGCTTTTCGATGGCACGCGTCACCCTTTCGACCGCCGCCTGCATGTCTTTCAAACCACAAGGCGGACGCAGGTTCCCCATAGACGGCCGCAGAAATTTCGATGCATCGTCTGGCATCTGCAGGTTCCGGTTAACCAGAATGGCGGCGATGATCGGAGAGCATTGCAAGCGGCTGCACAGCTCTCGTATGCGGGAGGGATCGGGTTGCAGGATGTGCCAGTGTTTTTCCATCGCAGCCGTATATAGTCTATTGAGGCCGTCCGAACAAGACCATATTTATTATTGCAATGGTACGTGATATGGTTATACTCAACTGTTATAATGTGGATTGGAACCAATAGTTGCGCTGTGGCCAGCGACGAAAAGCGGATCATTCAGACCGCAAGGGACTGCAATGCTGAAGACCCCGACGGTATCGCCAGTGGAAAGTCTGACGCAATATTACCGGGTGGATCGTCGTGAGATCGCCTACATTAAATTTGTCATCGAGTCTTACGACGGGGTGGGGTTGCTGTCGACGGTCGAGCCGCAGTCGGGCCTGATTGCCATACGTATTCCTCCCGGCTGTGAGGAGTTGATCGATGACATCATCTCAGATCTCAAGAAGACAATTTTGATCGAACCCGCTGTGCAGCCTTCCTGAATTTCCGAACGACAGCACCGTCTCACGACCGAGTTCGAAGACGGTTGGCTGTTTTGACTTCGTCGCCGAATCCACCGTTTTGACAAGCAGTTGCACGAAAGCAGACAGAGGCCCCGGCGCAAGGCCGGCATGTCGACTGTCACGTGTTTCAGGTCATGAAAGTGAAAAATCTTTACATACAAACCATCGGTTGTCAGATGAACGTCTATGACTCCGAGAAGATTGCATCGGCCCTTGTCTCTCTGAACTATCGCAAAACTGCCGATATCGGTGCGGCCGACCTCATTATCGTCAATACCTGCGCCATCCGGGAAAAGGCCGAACAAAAAGTCTTCAGTTTCCTCGGACGGCTGAGCCGCCTTAAAAAAAACCGGCCGAACTTGCTGATCGGGGTCGGCGGCTGTGTCGCCCAGCAACAGGGAAAAAAAATTCTGGAGCGGGCACCCTTCGTTGACCTGGTTTTCGGCACCCACGCCATTGCCCGTCTGGCACGCATGGTCAAAGGTGTCGAAAAGCATGCGGGCCGAGTGGTGGATGTCGAAACGGCGTCTGCCATCGAACCGTTCGATGAGCCGCCGGAATTGCCAAAAACAGGCCAGGTAAGCCGCTTCGTGACCATCATGCAAGGGTGTGACAACTACTGTACGTATTGCGTGGTTCCCTATGTTCGCGGCCGGGAAGCCAGCCGTCGACCCGAGGACATCATCTCGGAAATCGAAAGACTCGCGGCAGCGGGGGTGCGCGAAGTGACTCTGCTGGGTCAGAATGTCAACAGCTACGGTGAAAAAGAAGGTCTTTGCAGCTTTCCCGAACTGCTCGCTCGCGCCAATGCAGTCGATGGACTGTTGCGGATCCGTTTCACCACATCGCACCCCAAAGACCTGTCTACGGCCTTGTGCCGAGCATTTCGAGATTTACCGAAACTTTGCCGGCATATCCATCTGCCGGTGCAGTCCGGTTCGAATCCGGTTCTCAAGCGGATGAATCGCCGTTACACGCGTGAGAACTACCTGGAGAAGGTAGCCGAATTGCGGAAATACTGTCCCCAAATTGCGATCTCGTCCGATTTTATTGTAGGGTTTCCCGGCGAGGAGCCGGCGGATTTCGAACAGAGCCTCGATTTGATCCGAACGGTCGAATTCGACAGCCTGTTCGCCTTCAAATATTCGGACCGTCCCGAAGCACCGGCCAGCCGGTTCAACGGCAAGGTCCCTGAACGAGAGCAAAACATGCGGTTGCAGAGACTCCTGGAAGAACAGGACCGGATCACGCTTTTTAAACACCGATCCTTGCTGGGTTCGATCCAGGAAGTGCTGGTCGAAGGGGTAAATAGGAGACATTCCCTACCTGACGGTGACGCCGGAAAACCGGCGGTTGGCCCATCACAGTGGACCGGCCGGACTTCTGCCAACAAAATCGTCAACTTTGAGCAGGACGCTCTCCCCGCGCTGAGCCGCGAAAATCTAAAGGGCAGACTGGTGCGAGTGAAAATCGAAAAAGCGCATGCGCATTCCCTGTGGGGGATCCCGCTGAGCGCCGCTTCCGTGCCGTCTGCCGTGAAAGGAGAAAAGAGTTATGCTGCATAAGGTTAGCATAGCCGGTCTGACCATGGACCCGACATCCAACACGCCGATCATTATCCTGAAGTCGGAAGAGAACGACCAGGCGGTTCCGATTTGGATCGGCCTGCTCGAAGCCACTTCAATCGCATCGGCCCTCCAAAACGTCAAGTTCGACCGCCCGATGACCCATGACCTTTTTAAAAACTTCACCGATCGCCTCCATATCTCCATATCCAAGGTGGAGGTTTGCGATCTGCGCGACAGCACCTTCTTCGCCAGAATTTATTTCGAGTCGCAGGACGGCGGTTTTGACATGGATGCCCGTCCAAGCGATGCCATCGCCTTGGCACTGCGGTTCAATGCCCCTATCTATGTGGATGATAAAGTCATGGAGAAGTCCAAGGTCAACCAGGAGGAAGTTCAGGTCCTCGATGAGAGCGAAGAAGGGAAAAAATGGGCCGAGTATTTAGAGAATCTGTCTCCGGAAGATTTCGGTAAATACAAGGTTTAGCGGTATCACCCTGTTTATCATGCTGCCTGCAGCCGGAAACCAAAGGCTTTGAGGTATCTTTTTTGGCAAAGCCAGTGGGAGGAGGCTGTACTTTAATACGCCGACGACCGATAACGCAGTCCAAAACAGTTGTCTTAAAGCCTATAAAACGAAAACCAACCTCATGGGATCAGTGCAACGGGTATCCGTTCATGGCGGCCACAGCGGCGAATTCTGCTGCCATGCCATGGATTCGCTGGAAGAGATTGTTGTCGCCTATATCGAACTGGGATTCGACTGGGTCGGCATCACCGAGCATATCCCGCCGGTTGACGACCGGTTTCGCTACCCTGAGGAAATCAAGGCCGGCCTGAATGCTCGGCAGCTCTATGGCCGTTTCGAGCACTACATCGCTACCTGCCGACGTCTCCAGGAAAAGTACGTTCAGGCCATTCAACTCTATGTCGGTTTTGAAACCGAAGCCAGCAGTGGCTCGATACCGTTTATACACGATCTTGCCCGCCTTTTTGAACCCGATTACATCGTGGGCTCGGTGCATCACGTCGAAGATATCGGATTTGACTATTCAGCCGATTGGTACGCCAGGGCCGTTGCTGCGACCGGCAGCCTCGAAACACTCTACTGCCGGTATTTCGATGCGCAGTATCAATTCCTTTCAGCCGTGCGACCGCAGGTCGTCGGCCACTTCGATCTGATCCGGATCTTTGACCCGTCTTACGAGGCTACCTTCGCATTGCCTTCCGTTCAAAACCGGGTGCGTCGCAATCTGGAACTTGTGCACTCCCTGGACATGATCATGGATGTGAATGTTCGCGCCATCACAAAGGGAGCTGCCGAACCGTATCCGACGCGAACGATACTGCGGCAGGCCATCGAAATGGGTATACCGGTGGTGCCTGGGGATGATTCCCACGGCGTCGACACGGTCGGATTGAACATTGACAGGGCCTTTGAGGTCTTGCGGGACCTCGGTGCCGACATGAACTGGCGCAGACCCGCAAGAAGTTGATTCATCGCGCGGCCCTGAATTTGTGCGCTTCAGTGCCTTTATTGGAATTCCGGCCGATGTTGGGCTCGTTATCCTATTTGAGGTGACCAAGTGAAATTGGAAGAAATACGGCGAAAGATCGATAAAATTGACCGGGAGCTTCTGGTGTTGCTTCAGGAGCGAATGGGGCTTGCGCTACGGTCTAAAAAGTTTAAAAAGACCATCAGCGACCCGAAACGGGAAGCCGATGTCCTGACGCGGGCCGAACGCCTGAACCTTGATCTGGTCGAACGTTCTTTTGCGCGGCAACTGCTCAAAACCATTATCGACGAGAGCAAGCGGCTTCAGAAAGAGGACCGTAAATTGGTGGCCTTCCAAGGAGAACATGGCGCTTATGGAGAAGTCGCCGCACGACTGCTGGTTCCTGGCGGTGCCTTCATTCCCTGCCTTGAGTTCAACGACGTGTTCCGCGGGGTGGAAGACGGGTATCTGGACTTCGGCGTGGTGCCGGTAGAAAATTCCCTCGAGGGAGCCGTTACACAGGTCAACGATCTGTTGACGACGACGAATCTGAAAGTGATTCGCGAGGCCAAGATCATCGTGAAGCATTGTCTTCTGGCGACTGAAGCAACCGATTACCGCCAGATCCGCATTGTTTATTCCCATCCCCAAGCCCTGGCGCAGTGCCGGAACTTTCTGATGCACAACAAACTCGAAGCCCGTCCCTTTTACGACACAGCCGGAGCAGCGAAGATGTTGGCCAGGGAAAATCCACGGGCCGCTGCCGCCATCGCCAGCGCACTCTGCGCCGAGCTCTACGACCTCGAAATTATCGCTGACGGGATCGAGGACGGTCCCTCCAACACGACACGGTTTCTGCTGTTGTCCAGGGTGCCATATGA
>JBATHN010000336.1:0-3131 GCA_049666885.1 Desulfobacterales bacterium | reverse complement strand
ATAGACGGCTCAGACAGTCAGCCGCTGTTCCCAACCGCTCATCCGGGTTCTGGCGCATCATTTTTATTCACCGTGGTGGTCCTATGGGCCATGGGTGTTTGGGACAAAAAAAAGATGCAGGCCATTGCGATAAGGCCTGCATCCGTCATACTCAGCGCTGTGTCAAGCGCTATTCAATACTTACCGGTGGTAGAGTTCGCAAGGAAAAGGCAGATTCACTCTTCGTGAATTTTTATTGCGACGTGGGCAGGTCCTTTCATGGAACCTTCCCGGTACCGGATTGGTGGTAGCCGATTGCTCCAAGTCCTAATAACCGCTGCCGACTATCTCACCGCTCTTTGTTTTTCTGACATAGGCGTTTTTCTCTGCGCCTTTCCATTCGTACATCACCCAGGTGCCTTCCGGGGTGGCTTTGGTTACGGCCTCATAGGCTGGCATGGCTGCCTCCTTAAGGCTTTTTCCTTCCAGAGACGGGTGCACCAACACCATTCCGTCTTCTTGCAGTATATATACATAGTACGGTTCTTTTTTGGCGGCATCCTTGAAATCAGCGGCCGTTTTGCCGCCATCGATGGCCACTACGATCTCATCGACCTGCATCTTGATGGCATCTTTATCCGCCGCAAAGACACCTGCGGCCAATGAAAGACCCATGACCAATACCACCATCATCAGTGCATACTTCTTCATGTACTCCTCCTTCCTGTCGTTTTTGATGTTATGCGCCAAACCCTTGCAGCCTCATGCCGTAAGGTCACCCCGCGTTCCCGTCGCCACGAGCGTAAAGGCAAGGAAACGGTAAAAAAAATGACGAGAATCAATAAGTCGCAAGGCCCAAGCCGCTGCAGTTCTGCAATCGATAGAGGGTCAACGGAGGCGAGATCGAGGAGTCGAAGGTGAAAATCAACGCAACTGGATCAGGAGTAACATCCGGGCCGAGCTGGTGGAAAATATGTAAAAGAGCCAAGCGATGATCGGTTAAAACATCAATTTTTGCCTAAATCAAATGTTTTTTTATTTTGCACCAAAAAATTTGAGCGTCAACAGGTAAATGGATCTTTAAAAAAATCTGAGTCAGCTTCAGGCGGGAGTTTGACCAGCAGCACACTCGATTCGGTTTGCGCCAGCACCTGCATCGGCAGACTGCCGAGCATGCGGCGATAAACATCGTGCCTCAGACTGGCCCCCATGACGATAACGGCGTCATCGCCGGCCGCTTCGATGATCAACTGGGCCGGATTGTCGCCTTCGAGCAGGTGCAAACGACCATTCTTGTCGCAATTTTCCAACCAGTTGCGGGCGTGCTGCAGGCACTCGGTGGCCGCCCGTGTTGTTTCTGTACCATCATCCGGTTTTTTTACCCACACCAGATCGACCTGATTTCGGATGGCACGCAACAGGAATTTCAATAGCGGGAACTGGCGCCGGGCAGATGGAGAACCGTCGGCGCATACCACAAACCGGCTGTCCGGACCGCCGCCGCGGACCACCAGAACCGACGTGTGCAGGTCCAGAGCCAGTTTGCGGGTCGTGTCGCCGGTGACCAGTCGCCGCAGTCCGGTGCGCCGGGGTGGTGAGATGACCAGCAGGTTGTAGCCGTGCTGGTCCACTTCCCGGTTGAGTGTTTCGATGAAATGACCGAAGGATTCGCAGAAGGGTATCCGCTCGCCGGATGGCGTACTGCAAATAAACAGGTGGCCGTTGGAAACGTCGCGGATGTTGATGTGTTTTTGGGGATCGAGCAGGCCTTCAGCCGCGAGGACATCGGCCGCTGCGGCCAGAATTTGCAGCCCGCGGGGTAGACTCTGTTTGTTCGCAAGCGGAATGTCGATGCCGACCGGTGGCGGTTCCTCGGTGGCGTGCGTACCGGAACGAACGGTGATCACGGCCAGTTCGGCAGCCAGCCGTTTTTTCAATTCGACCGCAAAGCGCAGGGCACCGACTGCTGCGGGCTCTCCATCCGTATAGACAAGCAGCTTTATCATCCCCTTGTTTTCTCCTTGGCGGTCCCTGCTGCGGCGGCCGGGTCTCCTTTGCGGTCGATAGTCGTGTTTTGACGTTTGACAAACTGAGGCAGAACACAAACGCGGGGCTGGACCCCCTGGCCGAATATTTCCCAGTTGCCTTGTTTCAATTCCGGGCATTCCTGAAAGACCACCACTTCACAGGCGGCGCAGACCGTTGGGCAGAAAGACTCCCGCATGGCCTGCCGGATTGCGGCTCCCGTGGTGGTGCGAATATGCGTCTCGCCGATCTCTCTTAGCATGCCCGAGTTTTTGAAGACTTCGAAAACCTTGTGGTTTATACCGGAAAAAAAGAGTCCGCCGCCACGCTGCCGGACTTCCTCCTGCACAATTTCCAGGAGATGGATGCCGCTGGCATCCAGCGTGTTGACCCGGTGCATGCGCACCAGGATGTTGGCGATGTACGGGGCATTGCGCAGGCGCCGCTGAAGGTCGTCCAGCACGAAGGCGGCTGACCCGAAAAAGACCGATCCTTCGATTTCGAGGATGTCCATCTGGCAGCAGGTCTCTCCGAAGCCTGCCGGGACCATTTTGGCTGTCTTCGGGTCCGGCACCACCGATTGGATGTTCGGATGAGAAGTGCCGGCCAGGTGCAGCCCGATGGAAAGAAGGACGCCGACGTAGATCGCAAACTCGATGTTCAGCAAGAGGGTGGACAGGAAAGTGATGACCAGCACGGCGGCATCGCTGCGGGTGGCCCGGATCGTGCGCACCGTATCTTCTTTGCGGACCATGTCGTAAGCCACCACGATCAGGACCCCGGCCAGGGCGGACATCGGCAGTTTAGCGGCCAGCGGTGCCGCCAGCAGAACCGTTGCGGCAACTGCTATCCCGGATATTATACCACTGATGGGGGTTTTCCCGCCGGACCTGAAATTGACGGCCGACCGTGTGAACGATCCGCTGCCTGGATAGCCGCTGAACAGCGAAGCCGCGACGTTCGCAAGGCCTTGACCGATGAATTCGCGGTTGACATTGAGCCGCTGCCGGGTCTGGTCGGCAATCGACTTGGCGATGGACACGGCCTCGACCAGGCCGAGGATAGCGATCGCCAGCGCGCCCGGTACCATTTGCCCGATCTGCTTGATATCTCCGATTTCCGGTGCG
>JBATHN010000335.1:0-1855 GCA_049666885.1 Desulfobacterales bacterium | reverse complement strand
GCCCGTTCCAGGCCAGCGCGGTTCAACACCAACCCGGAAAATTCGACATTCTCCCAAACCGGAAGCGCCCGCAGCAGGGATTCGGCATCCGCCATTTGGGGCACACGCTGCGGATGCACAAAAGAGGTCACTTGAATCTGCTTCAAACCGGCCGCAACCAGGCCGCTGATGATCTCGACCTTCAAGGACGTGGGAATGATCTTGGATTCGAACTGAAAACCGTCCCGCGGCCCCACTTCGATCAAGGTGACCTGATCCGGGTAAGAATTCTTCGCTATAGGCTCCGCCATCTTAATCTCCGTCATTGCATCCTTTTTCACCGATGACAAGGATGCCACTTATCATCGGACGATTTTTCGGGCGCTTTTTCGATTCTATCTCCTCAATCCGAAATCACCAGAAAGCACTTGACGCCGCAAGGCATTCTCCTTTAAAGGCTGATGGTTTATAAACTGATTGCAAGCCAAGGGCTCACTTAAAAATCTACATAAACCAATCGGTTCTGGGTTCACCGTTCCCCGTTCAGCCCAGCCGCTGGCCTGAAAAGCGGCCAGTTTGATCGTGAAAGAAACTATGCCATTTTGACGTAGTTTCATATAAGGGTTGAAGGATTGAAGTCCTTCCTTGAACCGTTGAACCCTTGAACCTTTGAACCTTTGAACCCTGAATCCTAGTTTGATCGCCCAACCTATGTTTTACATAAGGATGTCATGCCCAACATTTTGCCGGATCGTTTCGATCGCCCGTTGACCATCTGCCTGTTGAGCTACCGCAGCAATCCGCATAGCGGCGGCCAGGGCGTTTACATCAGGAACCTAAGCCGTGCCCTGACGGATTTAGGGCACCGTGTCGAAGTCGTCTCCGGACCACCGGAACCGCGGCTGGATGCCGACATCCCGGTACACCGCCTGCCCAGTCTGGACCTCTTCGATCCCGCAAACCCCTTCCGAACGCCCTCCCTAAAAGAGCTTCGCCATCCCTTGAACCTCCTGGAGTGGCTGGGGGTCTCGACCATGGGATTTCCGGAACCGTTCCTGTTCGGCATCCGAGCCTGCCGTTTTTTGATGCCCCGCCTGCACCGCTACGATGTCGTCCATGACAACCAGTGCCTCTCCTACGGGGTCTGGGCAATCGGGCAAAAGGCGCCGATCGTGGCCACCATTCACCACCCGATGAGTGTGGACCGCGACATCGCCGTTCGCAGCACCACCTCAGGCTGGCGCAAGCTGAAGCAATGGCGCTGGTTTTCGTTTATCGGCATGCAAAAACGCGTGGCCCGAACCCTCGCACACTTGATTACCGTGTCAAACCGCGCGCGGGCGGATATCAGTCGTGGATTCGATATCCCTGCCGGTTGCTTCACGGTTGTCCCCAACGGGGTTCGCAGTAAAGATTTTCACCCGCTGCCGGAGGTTGTCCGTGAAAAGGGTCGGATCATCGTCACCAACAGCGCCGACATCCCGCTGAAGGGGCTGCCCTTCCTGCTGCGGGCCGTTTCCGAGCTGGCGGAATCGCGGGCGGTGCACCTGGTGGTCGTCGGCGAGCTCAAACAGAACGGGACCGTTGCGAGGCTGATTGCAGACCTCGACCTCGGCAGCCGGATCACTTTCACCGGCCGGATCGACCCACCGGACTTTGTCAGGGAGTACGCAAGGGCCACCGTGGCGGTGGTTCCCTCGGTCTATGAAGGATTCGGCCTTCCAGCCGCCGAGGCAATGGCCTGCGGCGTGCCGGTGATCAGCACGACCGGTGGGGCCCTGCCCGAGGTGGTGGGAGATGCCGGCATCCTGGTCCCGCCTGGCAACACCCCAGCCTTGGTCAAAGCCCTCGTCTCCGTTTTGGACAATCCCGATAC
>JBATHN010000334.1:0-7191 GCA_049666885.1 Desulfobacterales bacterium | reverse complement strand
GATCGAAGGTCAGGCTTGGATCGGAGGAAGAATTTGAAGAAAGACTTGCGGACAATATCGGGCGCAAAATCAAACGATTCAAGTTTACCTAACATTTCGCATGAATTAAAACCATAGAAACCCCTGTCTCCATTACGCCACTTTGTGTTCAACCACCTTTGACGGATCCGTAAAAAGCCCGATATCTGCGTTACGCTTCATTTCTCGTCACTGCGACGTACCATAAGTACGCCTCATTCCTCGAAATTCGCAAGCCTTGATCTCGGGCTTTTTACGAATCCGTCTGAATTGAGACTTTTAACGAGTTCATCACCTTTGGTCTCGCTCAAAAATAACTGATCATTTTGGATGCCGATGTATCCCGTCCGACTGCCGGTGCGAAAAATCGGATATGGGTTGAGCGGATTCCCGCCAGGCGGGATTCACGGTTCCCAGTTAAAGTGCCATAACTGGTCTCTAACAATCTTTTTACGCATCAATTGAGTCTAATTCCATGTTTCACCCAATGGGTAAAAGCGGCCAATCCAAACAAAGGTGTCTCTAATCAACGGGTACTTTTGGTTGTATTTGTTATTCACTTGTCACTGATTCTCGGGCATGCCGCTGTGCCTCAGGATTGTCACAGAATTCATTGAACACGAAAAACATGCAATGCTCATCACCGGAAGACTTCGTGTAAAACACGCAATATTTTTGCTGGTATTTGTCATTGGCATTGCAGACAGAAATCAATTTTGTTTGGCAAAAGTTTATTGACGAGCTCTCCATAAAAACCACCTCCTTTTTATTTTTCTCCACAAATCCACGTTAGTTTCAAAACTTATCAAATATAATGCCAACAACATCACAACATAAAATATAATTTTTTTTCAATTATTTATGTCGTAATTATGGTCATCTAACCAATAGAATGAGGTGGTAATTTTGCGTTATTTAACGCATCGGTTTGGGGGCTTTTCGCGCATTGAAAGTGATTCTGGGCAATGGTACTTGCTGCTCGATCTTTTCGGAAATTCTTGTTCTGACCTCAATCACCGGGGGTGTTTTTGGATATGGCAAAGTAGATTTAAAAAATGGAGGGTTTGGGATTTTAGGTTACAAACGGAACTGCGGGGGCGGCACGAATTAAATTTAACCGTACAAAGTATTGGCCTCAATTCAGCTTATGCACACATAACTTTTAACATCATTGGTGCCCGGGGCCGGAATTGAACCGGCACGGCACTATGTGCCGAGGGATTTTAAGTCCCTTGCGTCTACCTGTTCCGCCACCCGGGCGGCAATGGAAAGCAGTACCAGTAATTATGCGGATGGACACCAGGTACCCTATACCGGGTTGGATTGCAAGCTAAAATGGCCCGACGCACCTGAATATCGCAAGGGCAAAAACCCATCATCAGTCTGTTGGGGATGTTCGTGGGATCACTCGGAAGGCATCCAGCACACTGTGACACCGGCAGGCCGTAGCCAGCAGTACCGGTCCGTGGCAGGTTTCGACCTTCCGGAGGGCGTCGAAAAGATCGCCGGGCCTGTAACCGCCGACACCCGGCGACAACTGGCGACTGCGAATGATTACCGGGGTCATCCGGAGGGAGGCCGCCGCCGAAAGTTCCTTATACAGGTCTATCGGCCGCGGTTTTCCGGTGACGAAACAGAGATCCGCGGGTTCCGGGCAGTTGTTCGGGCAGATGAAGTCGGCCATGCTGGTATAAACCCTGCCGCCCTCACCTTTGAAGACGCATCCAAGCTTTTGCGTCAGGGCTTCCGGAACCGTCAGTTTTTCTACCCGATAGGCCGGCGAGAGCCGTTTACAGAGCCATTCAAAGGCCAAGTGGACCGGAACGGCCGCCACGATCCAGTCGGGTTCCTCGGAAACGGTCAGATGCTTTGCCAGGTACGCCGCACCATCCGCGACCACGACGGCGGTCGCCATCTCCTCGACATGTTGCAGAGCTCTCTGGTCCTGGTCGACGACGATGATTGACGCCTCAAAATATTTCAGGCGCAGTCTTACGGCGGCTTTTTCACCGAATTGACCGGCCCCTATAATCCAGACCGTTTTCATGGTCGTCTCCGGTTGAATGAATCCTCCTGCAGCAAGCTGCAGGGTATCAAAGCTGATTGATTTTATTCCCTCACCCTAACCCTCTCCCCAGGGAGAGGGAATCTGTGGTGACCCTGTAGCGAGCTGCATGGAATTATCAAGTTAAAAACAGGAAAGGATAATCCATTTCATCGAAACCTGGATGAATACCGTATTTTGAGATTTTATCTTTTTTTCCGATATTTTCACATCATTGTCAAACCCGGCCGCATTTGTTAAGAGTGACCGTATGCCGGAAACCGACACCGACCCACGTTTGATCTTGGCTTCCAAGTCTCCGCGGCGCCGATACCTGTTGAAGCAGGCCGGTCTTGCATTTACGGTTATCCCGGGCAACTTCGACGAGAGCACGGTGCCGATGTCCTCACCACCGGAGTATGTCAGGAAGTTAGCCGAAGCCAAGGCGATCGACATCGCGCGACAATATCCGAGCAGCTGGGTCATCGGCGCCGATACGATGGTTTCGATCGGGGATCGCATCCTCGGCAAGCCGGTCTCGGATAGCGACGCCCGTGACATGTTACAGCGCTTGAGCGATCGGATCCACCAGGTGTACACCGGCTACTGCATCTGCCGCCGGTCTGAAAACCGTCTTTATTCGGATACGGTCAAGACGGACGTTCGCTTCAAGGCCCTGACCCCAGACGAAATCGCCTGGTACATCCAAACCCGCGAGCCCTTCGACAAAGCCGGGGCCTATGCGATCCAAGGTCTTGGAACGTTTCTGGTCAAAAGCATCAACGGTTCCTACACCAATGTGGTCGGTCTGCCGATCTGCGAAGTGATCGAGTTTTTGATCAGAGAGAAGGTCATATCTTTTTGATGTTAAACAGTCATGGCCCTGGGCCGCCACGGTTCATGAAAATTATTGGTTCGGCCGTTTCAGCGTCCTGTCATTCCACCAATGGGAGCCGGCTGTTGTTTCGGTTGAAGCAGGCGCAGCTGTTTGAGGCGGTTAGCGGGCCTTGCCCCATCGCCTACGACCACACACGATGAACCCTTCCGGGGCTTTCAGCCGGCAGTGGACATTTTTTCAAAATCTGGCCGGCGATGGGGTTAGGTCCGCTTGACGCCGAGTTCTGCGCTGTATGAAACCGAAGCAGCAGCCGGCGGTGCACTGCACCACGGGTTGTTGGAAACAAAAGTACGCAAAAATCTCGCATGGCCAAGCTTTATTTTCGAACTAAACGTTCATGGCCCTTCGTGCCGCCACGGTCCATGAAAATGATGCGCCGGAGTCCGGATGAACGGTTGCAAAAAGCGGCTGACTGTCTGAGTCGCTTACGGGGTCTTAGACCGGACCCTATGCCGATGCCGCTTGGAAGGCACGACCTTCAGGCTGCATCTCAACTCATAATTTGAAGAAGGGACCTGTCCGGACTTAGAGCCCGTCGGCGGCGAGTTTCAGTCGTCTTTCGCAACCTTACATCCGGGCGGAGGTGCCCACTTTTTATGTATTACATTCTATTTTCGAACTAGTGTCCGTCCAGAAATGGTAGATTTCGGCCTTGGCCAAGGCCGCAGTCCCGCCTATGGCGGGACAACCGCAGGCGTAGCAGGGCTACGTCGAGGATTGTAAAGAGCGAGAACACCGGCCAGGGCCAAAAGATGCCGTTTATGGATGGGCACGAACTAAGTCAAGATGGACAACTCAACAGGAACAGTAACCGTGATCAAAGAAAACCTCACCCGGGTTCGTCGACGAATCGAACTGGCTGCCGCACGCTGCGGAAGAGATCCGGCCAGCGTTCGTTTGTTGGCCGTCAGCAAGACCGTTTCGGCCGAAAGCGTCAAAGAAGCCATCGATGCCGGTATTCGCCTGCTGGGGGAAAACTACATTCAGGAGGCCCGCGAAAAGGTCGACGCCCTTATGGGGAGTCAGGCCTCATGGCACTTCATCGGACATCTCCAGACCAACAAGGCCCGGTTCGCAGTGGAACTCTTCGACCTGATTCACTCGGTCGATTCCCTCAAATTGGCCCGTGAACTGGACAAACAGGCCCGGCGGCAGAATAAGGTCCAACCGATCCTGATCCAGGTCAACATTGCCGAAGAAAAATCGAAATCCGGCATCACGGAACAGGCGGCCCCGCAGCTGATCCGCGAGGTCAGCCGCTGCGGCAACCTTTCAATCAGGGGCCTCATGACAATGCCGCCTTTTTTTAACGCCCCCGAAAAAGTGCGCCCCTATTTCAAGGCTCTACGGCAACTGGCGAGCCGCATCGCGGCCATGAACATCGGCGGAGTGACGATGACGGAGCTATCCATGGGAATGACCGGTGATTTCGAAGTGGCCGTTGAAGAAGGGGCCACAATCGTACGTATCGGAACGGCTATCTTCGGAGAGAGACAGTGAAACTTCTGCTTCATATCTGCTGCGGACCCTGCGCCATCTACCCGATCCAAGTCCTGCGCCGGGACGCGGCAAAGGTCATCGGCTTTTTCTACCGACACAACATCCATCCTTACTCGGAGTGTCTCCGGCGTCAGGAGACACTCAGGGACTACGCAGAGCAGATCGACCTGAAGGTCATATACCAGGAAGGTTACGATCTCGAAGGATTTCTGCGCAATGTGGCTTACCGGGAAGCCAACCGCTGCACCTATTGCTATCATGACCGGCTGCACAGCACCGCCCTGATGGCCCGGCACGGCAAGTTCGACGGCTTCAGCACCACGCTGCTTTACAGCAAGTTCCAGAAGCACGAGACGATCAAATCAATCGGTGAGGCCGTGGGCCGGTCGGTCGGCGTGCCCTTTTACTACCGCGATTTTCGTCCGGGATGGAAAGAGGGCGTCGACGAATCCAAACGGCTTGGCCTGTATCGCCAGCAATACTGCGGGTGCGTTTACAGTGAAAAAGAAAGATTTTACAGGTCCCCTCCTTCCACGAGCGGCACTAAAAATTAAGTTCGCAATTTTGGGTGTTGCGGCCCTGGCCGGCAAGACGCGAAAACGCAGGAATATCTGGATATATTGAGGTCACTTGTTCGATGTTTTCAAACTTCATTTACTTCATCATCGTACTGCTGATATACGCCACCTACCAGCCGGCGGCAGAAACCAATTTCACGCCGATCGACACGGCGCTGCTCTTTGCCGCGCTGCACGTCTTGTTCATCACCTACAACAGGTCCCTTTTCCAGAATCTTCAGCGCCGGGTGACAAGGGAAAGTTATACACGCCTCGATAACCGGTTCAACAAGCTCCTCACGCGCCAGTCTGTCCTGTCCATCGCCCTTTTCGCAATCGACGTTTACGGACTGAGCCTGCCGTCGTTTTTCATCTCTTTGCCGCTATTTTCGAGAATGCCGACCCTGTTGGCCCTGGTCTTTCTGGCGCTGTTCGTTTCCTATCTGGCCGTCGTCTGGGCATTCGCCTACGACGCCCACCGGCGCCTGTATGGATCGGATATTACCCGGTCGGCCTACGTCTGGTCCCAGATCTCTTTTTCGGTACCCGTACTGCTGCCCTGGCTGGTGCTCTCGGCCATCACCGACCTGATCAACGCCCTGCCCTTTGAGTGGCTCAAAAACCAGCTGGCGACCACCACCGGATCGGTCGTCTATTTCATGTTCTTTCTCGTGATCGTGGCGGTTATCGGTCCGGTCATGATTCAGAAATTTTGGCGCTGCCGTCCACTGGAGGACAGCACGATGCGGCAGCGGATCGAGGCCCTGTGCAAAAAAGCAAATCTCGAATACGCCAATATTCTCTATTGGCCGATATTCGGCGGTCGCATGATCACGGCCGGCGTCATGGGCCTGATAAAAAAATTCCGGTATATTCTTGTCACCAGCGCCCTGCTGAGTAGCCTGCAGCCGGCCGAGATCGATGCGGTCATCGCCCATGAGATCGGACACGTCAAACGCTACCACCTGGTGTTCTACCTGGTCTTCTTCGCCGGCTTCATGGTCCTCACCTATGCGACCTACGATCTGATCTTCTACGCCGTCATTTACACCGAACCGATGTTTCAATTCTTCAGCCGGTTCGGGTTCAACCCGGTGACCCTGACCTCCATTTTTCTGAGCGTGAACATGGTGGTGATCTTTCTGATTTATTTTCGGTTCATATTCGGCTACTTCATGCGCAATTTCGAACGCCAGGCCGATGGCTACGTTTACACGCTTTTCGACACGGCCCAGCCGCTCATCAGCACGCTCGAGAAAATCGCTTACACCAGCGGCCAATCACCGGATCGCCCCAACTGGCACCATTACAGCATCAGCGAAAGGATCAGCCATCTGGCCCGTTGTGAAATCGATCGCAGCACCATCGATCGGCACGATCGCAAGGTCAGAAACAGCATTCTGGTCTTCGTCGGCAGCATGGTATTAGTGGCCGCGGTCGGCTACAGCCTCAACTTCGGGGAAACCGGCAAACAACTGAGCAGCCACTTCTTCGAAAAAATCATCCTGAGGGAGATCGATAAGCATCCGCAGAACCCCAACCTTTACAAAGTGCTCGGCGATCTGTACTACGAAACCGGAAATCTCAGCGGGGTTCAACAGGCCTACGAGGCCTCTCTGAAACTCAATCCGGAAAACCCTCACGTGCTCAACAATTTGGCCTGGTTGTATGCCACCGCCGAAGACCCGTATTTCCGAAATCCGGCCCGGGCACTGGATTTGGCCAAGGCCGCCGCGGGTCTTCTTGAGGAGCCGCACATTCTCGACACGCTGGCGGAATGCTATTTCGTCAACGGTCAGTATGCAAAAGCCCTCGAAACAGCCCAACACGCCCTGCGATTGGCACGCGAGAATCGCACTTACTATCAGAAGCAAGTGGAGAAGTTTAGAAAAGTGGCGGGACCGTCGGCCTGACACCCACTCCGAGGGGCAGAAATGCTCGGCGAGAATAAAAACCCTTCAGATTTCATCGGGTAAAGGTTATTCGTTAAATACTGCTCAACGGGGAAGTTCGACGCGGTGAAAGGACTCGGCCAGTTCGAAAGGCTCGCCCTCGGCCATTGACCGACAGCGCTGCCGCAGCCAATCCTCGAGGTTGGAAATGCCCAACTCTCTTACCTGACTCGCATGACAGCGCAATGCGGCCAGTTTGAGTGCGAAGGTGGCGGTGATGTC
>JBATHN010000333.1:0-1790 GCA_049666885.1 Desulfobacterales bacterium | reverse complement strand
GGGTGCTCTGGGCGGAGTCGTCGCCAGCCGGGTCGCGCGGGAATTTCGCTGCGGCGGACCGAGTTTCAGCGTTTCGGCAGGGGCTGCCAGCGGCAATCGGGCCCTCGCAATCGGTGTACGCTTTCTGCAGCAGCAGGAGACCGATGCCGTGTTGGTAGGTGCCGTCGACCTCGCCGCCGACATCCGCCAGATCCTTGCCGGCAGCAATGCCGGTGAATTTTCCCAAAAGGGCGTCATCCGTCCTTTCGACCGGGCTGCAGACGGGACCCTGCCGGGGGAAGGCGCGGCGGCAGTGGTCCTCAAAAGGCTCGACCAGGCCGTCGCCGAAAAGGATCGCATCTACGCTGTTGTCACCGGTATCGGCAATGCCGGCGGCCGCCCCGGCGATGCTGCCGAAACCGAATCCTACGCGCAAGCTCTGAAACAGGCCCTGCAGGACGCCGATCTTTCCGCTTCACAGATCGACTTCGTTGAAACCCTCGGCTGCGGCATACCGACCCGGGACCGATCGGAAGTCCAGGCGCTGCAGGCCGTGTTTTCAGATCGCACCACCCCCTGCGCCCTCGGCGCCACCCTTCCCAACCTTGGTCACACCGGCGCGGCCGCCGGCCTGGCGTCGATCGTCAAGACGGCCCTGTGTCTCTACCAGCAGGTCATTCCACCACTGCCCCATTACCGTGAGCCCGCGGAAGACATCCTGCGGCGCGGCATTTTCCACGTTCCGAGAGCTCCGCAACACTGGCTCCGCGACCGCGGTGCCGGACCGCGACGGGCATGCGCCGGCCTTGCGACCGGCGGCGGTAACAGTTGCGCCGTTGTCCTCGAAGAAGCATCGTCTCGCCTTATCTCCGGGGGCCCCACTTTTTCGAGTGAAAAACGGTTTCCCCTGGGACCTGCGCCGTGCAGTCTGTTCGTTATCGAGGGGTGCGATCGGGAATCGCTCATACAAGCACTCGAGCAACTCAAGCGCCACAGCGCTCGTCACGAGTCGCTCGACACGGTTGCCCGCAGCTGGTACCACCGGCATCCGCCCGACCGGACTAAAACACTGGCCGTGGCCGTGCTGGCGGAAAATCTTGCCTCCCTGACACAGTGGACGGCCGAGGCACGCGAGGCCGTGGCAACCGGCACCCCGCACCGCTTCGGCGCCTACGGCGGTTTGTGTTACACTCCGTCCCCTGCCGGCAGCGGTGAACTCGCTTTTGTTTACCCGGGATACGGCAGCCATTATATGGGCATGGGACGCGAGACCGGTCTCCACTGGCCGGAGGTACTGCGCCAAATGGACGCCGAGACTGCGCGTTTGAGATCCCAGTTTCGTCCCGAGGTTTTCATGCCGCAGCGGGTCTCCTGGGAACCGGGGTGGGAAGACGATGCCGGTGATCGGATTGATGCCGACCCGCTCAACCCTATTTTTGGCCAGGTGGTCTTCGGCGGCATGATGACCGAACTGATGCACCGCTTCGACGTAACGCCGCAGGCTGCTATCGGTTACAGCCTCGGAGAGTCGACCGCCCTCTTTGCCATGAAGGTTTGGCCTGATCGTGACCAGATGCTCGACCGCATGCTGCGCAGCGACCTCTTTAAAACCGAGCTGGCCGGTCCCTGTCTGGCCCTGCGCCGGGCTTGGGGGCTGAGACCGGAAGATGTCTTCAAGTGGCGGGTGTCCGTCTTGAACCGCCCGGCCGAAACGGTTGGAACGGCCCTGCTGGATTTTCCACAGGTCCGCCTGCTGATCGTGAATACGCCGGAAGAGTGCGTCGTGGGTGGCAACCGGGAGCAAGTGGACG
>JBATHN010000332.1:0-2902 GCA_049666885.1 Desulfobacterales bacterium | reverse complement strand
GCACGCGGGTGTAGTAGCGCGAATAGAGCAGGTGCAAAATGGCGTGCTCGACTCCACCGATGTACTGGTCGACCGGCATCCAGTAATCCACGGCATCCCGGTTGAACATCCCCTTGGCATAACGCGGGCTGCAGTAACGTTCGAAGTACCAGGAAGATTCAACGAAAGTGTCCATGGTGTCGGTTTCACGCCGGGCACCGGCATGACCGCATTGCGGGCAGGAAGTGCGGATGAAGCTGTCCAGAGCCGGCAGCGGCGAACGACCACCCGCTAGCAGGTCGGCGTCTTCCGGTAGAAGCACCGGCAAGGCCGTTTCAGATACCGGCACGATCCCGCAGTCCGGGCAATGGATCATCGGAATCGGCGCTCCCCAGTAGCGCTGACGGGAGATGCCCCAGTCCCGCAGACGGAAACTGACCGTCTTTTTGCCGATCCGGTGTTCTTCGAGATACTTGGCAATCTCGTTCTGGGCTCTTTTGTTTCCCATCCCGTCGAAGGGTCCCGAGTTGACCAGGATACCATCACCGACGTAGGCTTCGGTCATGCTGTCATCGTCGAGTTCGCTATCGAGGGGCTTGACCACCACAATGACCTCCAACCCGTATTTTTTGGCAAACTCGAAATCGCGCTGATCGTGTGCCGGTACGGACATCACGGCACCGGTACCGTATTCCATCAGGGCAAAGTTGGCGGTGAAAACCGGCATCCGCAGCCGGTTCATTGGATTGACGCAATAGGCGCCCGTAAAGACCCCCTCCTTTTCGTAGCTTTCAACGGTCTTGGCGGACCGGTCCTGAAGCGCCATCCGATCGACAAATTCGGCCACTGCCTGCTCCTGAGACGTGTTTCGAGAAAGCGTGACCACCAGCGGGTGTTCGGGGGCCAGGACCATGAAGGTCGCCCCGAAAACGGTATCCGGCCGGGTCGTGAAAACGGCAATGTCGCGCTCTTTCTCATCGGCCGGATTTTCGATTTCGAATCGTATTTCGGCTCCGACGCTCTTGCCGATCCAGTTCTTCTGCATCGTGATCACTTTTTCCGGCCATCCCGGGAGTCGATCACAGTAGAGCAGAAGATCATCGGCATAATCGGTCACGCGGAAAAACCACTGCCAGAGCTTTTTCTGGCGCACGGGCTTACCGCAGCGCCAGCACAAGCCGGCCTCCACCTGCTCGTTGGCCAGTACCGTCTGGCAGGGGTCGCACCAGTTGACGAAAGACTCCTTACGGTAGGCCATACCGCGCGCGTACATCTGCAAGAACAGCCACTGCTCCCAACGATAGTACTCCGGTGTGCAGGTGGCGATCTCACGGTCCCAGTCGTAGCTGAATCCCATGCGTTTCAATTGCTTGCGCATAGTGGCGATATTATCATAGGTCCAGCGGGCCGGGTGGCTGTTGTTGGCGATGGCGGCATTTTCGGCCGGCATGCCGAAGGCATCCCACCCCATGGGGTGCAGCACGTTGTAGCCGCGCATCCGCATGTAGCGGGCCACGACATCACCGATAGTGTAATTGCGCACGTGGCCCATGTGAATCTTACCGGAAGGATAGGGAAACATTTCCAGCAGGTAGTATTTCCTCCGTTGGGGCTCTTCTTTGGCTCTAAATAGCCGGTTATCCGCCCAGCATCTCTGCCACTTGGCCTCAATAGTTTGCGGGTTGTATTTCTCATCTACCATGTATCGTTTCCTCGCATCAGCAAAAACGGCTAAAGGGACGGTGTGCGCATCCGGCAATTTAAAATCGGCGCAGCTTTCACGGACGACTATCCTGTACAATCGCCTCCCCTGCCGCGCATCGGCCGAGGAGCCTATCCGCCAAACATGCGGTATTGTTTCATGCCACAATATAGGCCAAATATCAAGGTTGAGCCGTTATGTTATTCCTTAAAAATCGTTTGACTTGTCAGCTGCAATTTCATATTCTGATAAATTAAAAAATTTAACCTGTTCCGGCGATATGCCATTTATGGCGCCTGGTTTTGAGGGTAAACGCACAAACCCGTCGCGGCATGTTTTCCTCCCAACCATCGCAACGGGAAGGCTGATATCCAATCCGTATCCCGCCCCCCACAATCCGGAAATTGATTTAAAATAAACAATTATGCAGGGTAACGAGACATCAATGAACAGCAAGATTCTGATAAATGCCGTTGACCACGAAGAGTGCCGGATCGCCAAGGTTACCGACAGCAAGCTGGAGGAGTTTCACATCGAAAGCGCTTCGCGTGAAATAACCCAAGGCAATATCTTCAAAGGTATCATCACCCGTCTCGAGCCAAGTCTTCAGGCGGTTTTTGTCGACTACGGCGCCCAACGTCACGGGTTTCTGCAGAAGAACGATATCCACCCAGATTATTTTCATGACGGCCCCAACGGAGATCTGTCCCTGAACACGATCGTGAAAAGGGGCCAAGAGGTTCTCGTCCAGATCACCAAGGACCCGATTGCCCAGAAAGGGGCTATGCTGAGCACTTTTATTTCCCTGCCGGGCCGTTATTTGGTATTGATGCCGGGCAGCGACTCCCGCGGCATATCCCGCAAGATCGAAGACGAAGAGGAACGCCAGCGACTCAAAGAGATTATAAATAGCCTCAAACTGCCGGAGGGATTCGGCGTGATTGTGCGTACGGCCGGTGCGGACTGCAACAAAACCCAACTCAGCAAAGACCTCAACTACCTGATGCGCCTTTGGGAGAACATCAAGGCCAGCGTCGGTCAGGAACAGGCCCCGGCCTTACTCTACAAGGAACGCAACCTGGTATTGCGCTCCATCCGTGATTCTTTCAACGCCGATATCACAGAAATTTTGATCGACGACGCGCCAGTATTCCATGAGGTCAAAAATTTCATCAAGATCATCTCCCCCAAGCACTTAAAGATCGTAAAACTCTACAAGGG
>JBATHN010000331.1:0-2065 GCA_049666885.1 Desulfobacterales bacterium | reverse complement strand
CCTCGATCCACTGACAATAACCACTTCTTTCATTCCGGGAGCCTCCTTGTGTTGATTTTAAGTAATCAATTGATTATGTTATTAAAATAAATAAATAGAGTCGAACTGATTCCTACCACAACAAAACATGACGGTCAATGGCGGCACCATGTGTCTGATTCTTTTTTCGTTTGATACCCAACCCGGTTTCCGGTTGATCCTGGCGGCCAACCGCGACGAATTCTATGCCCGCCCGACCCGGCCGCTGTCGGTCTGGACCGATGTCCCGGAAGTCTACGGCGGACGCGACCTTAAAGAAGGCGGCACGTGGTTCGGCATATCGCGTCGAGGAAGGCTGGCGGCCCTAACCAACTACCGCGATCCGGCGCACCAGCTTCCGCAGGTGCCTTCACGGGGGCTGTTGATCAACGGCTTCTTAACCGGCGACGCTCCACCCGCAGATTATCTCGAGCAATTGCAGAAAACCGCTCACCGCTACAACGGCTTCAACCTGCTGGTGGGCGAAGAAAAGGGCCTCTGGTACTACTCCAACCGCGGCAACGGGATCGTAAAGCTGCAGCCCGGGTTCTACGGTTTGAGCAACCACCTGATCGACACCGAATGGCCAAAAGTGTCACAGGGGAAAAAACGGTTGAAAGACCTATTGAACCGCAGAGACGGGTGGAGTGCCGAGGACCTGTTCACCCTTTTGGCAGACCGTGCCGTTCCACCGGATCGGGAACTGCCAGACACCGGGGTGGGTCTCGAATGGGAACGCACTCTCTCCCCGCTTTTCATCACCAGCCCGAATTACGGGACCCGGTCGTCGACGGTGCTGCTGATCGCGACCTCGGGCGAGGTCACCCTCCTTGAACGGTCTTTTGCGGCGGGAAACCCGGCCGTCGGCTCTGCCGGTGAGACCCGTAGCGAACACTTTACGATTTCTCCGTCTTCTTTAACTGCTGCCAGTGAGTGAGCCGCTCCTTGATGATTTTTTCGTAGCCCCTTTCGGTCGGTCGATAGTATTGTCGGCCCTTGAGGGCATCGGGCAGATATTCCTGCGCCACGTATGCCTCTGCATAATTGTGGGCGTACCGATAGCCCTCGGCGTAGCCCAGAGCCTTCATCATCCGCGTGGGAGCGTTGCGGATCTGTAACGGCACCGGTTGAGATCCGGTGTCCGCGATATCGGCCACCACCGCCTGGTATGCCGTATACAGGCTGTTGCTCTTTGGAGCCGTCGCGAGATAGACCGCTGCCTGGGCCAGGGCCAGGTCTCCTTCCGGTCGACCGATGAATTTGAACGCCTCCATGGCATCGATCGCCACGCCGAGAGCCCGCGGATCGGCGTTGCCGATGTCCTCGGAAGCAAAACGGACCATCCGTCGGGCGATGTACAAAGGGTCCTCACCTGCCCGCAGCATGCGGCCGAGCCAGTAAAGGGCGGCATCCGGGTCGCTGCCGCGCAAACTCTTGTGGAGTGCCGAAATCAGGTTGTAGTGTTCTTCACCCGTCTTGTCGTAAAGCAGTGCTTTTTTCTGGAGGGCCGCCTCGACCTCGATTAGTGAGATCCGCCGCGGCCCGGAGTGGGAATCGGTTTCTTCTGATCCGCGCATGACGGCTGCAACGATTTCGAGGCCGTTGAGGGCCGTGCGAGCATCCCCGTCGGCAATGCCGCTCAGGTGCGCCAGGGCTTCAGGCGTCAGTTCGACCCCGAGATTTCCGAGACCGCGTTCCTTGTCGTCCATGGCCGTCGCCAGTATGGCACCGATCTCAACCTCGCTCAGCATATTCAATGTCAGCACCCGGCAGCGTGACAACAAAGGGGCAATCACTTCAAATGATGGATTTTCGGTCGTGGCACCAATCAGGGTGATCAATCCGCTTTCGACGTGATGTAGAAAAGCGTCCTGTTGGGCCTTGTTGAAGCGGTGGATTTCATCCACGAACAAAATGGTCTTCTTGCGGCGCAGGCTCAGCTGCTGCCGGGCCTCGTCGATAACCGCCCGAATGTCTTTTACACCCGAGAGCACTGCTGAAAAGTGTGCAAAATGAGAGCGGGTCTCGCCCGCGATGATGCGGGCCA